>SHUN01000258.1 GCA_009697495.1 Bryobacterales bacterium
CTGAATGCGCGCCAGATTGCGCGTGTATTTGGCCATCAGGCGGCGTTGCCAGTGGCTCATCGTGTCGCCGGTGTTCTTGGTGTAGAGCGCCTCGGCTTCGCGCAGCAGATCCAGGTTCGCGCGCTGGCGGTCGATCAGAATGTCTTCGGTCGGATCGATGCGCCACTGCTCGTAGCGGCACTGTAAATACGGCGTTTCGCTGCAAATCTCGGCCAGGCACTCCGCGTCTGGGTTTACCAGTTGCACGAGATTGGCACGCAACGGTTGCGGCGTCTCGTCCTGCGGAATCTGCACCGCGTCGAGCACCGGATGCAGCATGTTCAACGACAACACCACCATCGTCGCGGCGAACGGATCGGCGCCCTGCAGCCGCCACGCCATTGCCGCCGCGTGATGCTCGATATCGTCGTTGCGCGGCTGCGCCTGCAACCGGTAGGCGTGCAGATAGGCGGGCAGGCCAATGCGTCGCACCGCGTATGTATCCGGGTAAGCGCCGGCCACATGCGGCCGGTCGCCCAGGCTTGGTTCGATGAAGACGACGGTCGCTCCGATCTCTCGCGCCGTTCTCACCGCTTCGATAAACGGATCGCACGGCTCCACCGGCACATAGAGCATCTGGTAGGTAAGCGCGTCGTCCTCGTCGCTTTCCGGCAGGCCGCCTTCGGGCCGCTGCGGATACATCAACGCCGATATCTGGGGCAGCCGATCGACGGCCTTCAGCAGACCGTGTTCGCATTCGGAAGGCAACTCCACCGCCACTACCTTCGGCCGATCCGCAAGCAGTGCCCGGCGCACGGCCACCGCGAATTCCATCCGTCCGGGCACGACCGGGAAGTAGCGCCAAGCGCCGCGTTGGAGGCTGGCTGGATCGTCGGACACAGGCGTCTCCTTACCCGCGCCGCGGCACGTAGCGCAGGGCTTCTTCGCCGATCGTTTCGAGGATGGAAATGCGCAGCGCCTCAGCCTGCTGCACACGGTCTTTCGCGATGTGCTGGAGTTTCAACGCGTAGCGGGCCACGTTGATGCCATCGCGCGCCGAGTAACGCTCATCGGCCGCGTGGGCGTGCTGCAGAAACTCGGTGACATACTCCAGAATCTCGTCGTCGGCGAAGGGCAGGTTTTCCTTGAGTATCGCCAGTTCTTCATCGTATCCGGGAAAGTCGATCAGGATTTGCGGTTGCAGCCGGGAGTGAATGTATTCGGGCAGATCGAAAGTGGAGCTGTCGTCGTTCATCGTCGATACCAGGCGGAACAGCGGGCTGGCCTTGATCTTAATTCCGGCCACAATCGACTCCACATAGCGCCGGTTATCGAGCAGCGGAGCCAGTGACGCCCAGCTTTTTTCGCTCATTCGGTTGCCCTCGTCCAGGATAACGATGCCGCCGCGGATCATCGCCGTTACCAGCGGTGAGGCGACGTATTTCAACATGCCCTCGCCCTCGATAACCGGCGTAATGAGAAGGTCTTCCGGCCGCGTATCGGACGTGGCTTGCATGATGTAGACTTCGCGGCCCAGCCGCTGCGCCGCCGCGTACGCCAGCGTCGTCTTGCCCACCCCTGGCTTGCCGACCAACCGCGGATTCATTGGCAGATCGCGCTCTTCAATCACCAGCCACGCGGCCAGCAACTGTCGCATCACATCGTCTTGCCCAACCCACTGCACCTTCAACTCATCGGGATGAGCCAAATGCAGCAATACACCATCAATCTCAACGACCATAACTTACATTTTCCCGCAATTCTGTTTTCCGGGTGTGGCTTTTTTCGCCCCTATGCCAACACGCCCGGTAACCGCCCCGTCGAATCGGCGAACCGTTCCACCGGCGTCCCAAACGCATCCAGCATAGAGACATAGAGATTCGCGAGCGGCGTGTCCTTCTCATACGACAAATGTTGCCCGCTCGCCAATCGCCCGCCCGCCTTCCCCGCCACCACAACAGGCAAGTTATGCGGATCGTGCTTGTTCCCGTCGCGAATACCCGCTCCAAACAGGATCATGGAGTTATCCAACACACTGGACTCGCCCTCCTTCATATCCCGTAACTTACGGAGTAAGTAGCCATACTGCTCGATGTGCCATTTGTTGATCAATTGATACTGCCGCAGACTCTCTGCCTTATTCTCATGATGCGACAGCGAATGATGCGCGCCGCTCACGCCCTCGACAAAGGAAAAGTTTTGATTACTCACTTCATTCCCAAACAGGAATGTCGCCACCCGCGTTGAGTCGCTCTGGAACGCGAGCGCGATGATATCGAACATCAGCCGCACATGCTCGGCGTAGTCTTTCGGGTTGGCCACGGGCTTGGCCGCGGCGTCGATTTTCGCTCGCGGCTTCCACTTCGACCTCTCCGGGCTCGCCGCCCGCTTCAGCCGGTCTTCTAACGACCGTACCACCGACAAATACTCTTCCAGCCGCTGCCGGTCCCCTCCGCCCAGCTTTTGCCGCAACTGCTTAGCGTCTTCCAACACGCGGTCCAGCAGCAGGATCTCATCCTTCGTCCCGCCGGCTTGCCCATTCCCCGCGCGAAACAATCGCTCAAACGCAAGTTGCGGATTCAACTCGCGCGCCAGCGGCGACGCAGGCCCCGCCCAAGCAATATGGGAGCCATACACACGCGTGTATCCGACGTTCTTATCGACACCCGTCGTCACCGGCGAGATGCCAAGCTCCAATGACGCAATCGGCGTCTGCCGTCCGGACTTCTGCACTGCCAATTGGTCCATCGAAACGCCGTTGCAGCTCACATCCACGCCCAACGTCTTGGTGACCGTCGTGCACGTCAACCAACCCGAAAGTTTAACGTAGTGCCCGTCGCCGCCCACGCTCCCCGGATTCCACAAGTTAGTAAGTACCAGGAGCTGATCCTGCAAGTCCGCCAATGGTGTCAGCGTCGGCGACAATCGGAAATCGCGCTTTTCGCCATCCGGAGTCCACATGTCTTCGCGCACGCCGTTGGGCATATACATCGCCGCCATCCGCACCGGCGGCTTGTCCGCGCCTTTGGGCGCCGCCATTGCCTCCATCCACGGCAAGCCAATCACGGCTCCAGTCCCATGCAACATCGTCCGGCGGGTGATCGAAAAACGGGCCATCGCTTCTCCTAGATTCAATTTCGCGAATTCAATTTCGCGGCGGGCGGGATGACGGGGATATTTACGGACGTTCCCGTTTGATAGCGGAACGGCACGCTCCGCGCTATTTCCAGTATAAGGCTATGGGCGCTGTAATTCTCGCGCTTCACAGTCTCCGCGATCCGGTCCACGGAGCAGTGATCCTCCAGCGTCAATCCCCGGCCCAGCGCATAACCGAGCAGCTTCGCCGTCAAGTTCCGCACCAGCAAATCTTTCTGCTGCATGAGGATCTGCTTCATCTCCACCGGCCCGTCAAATCGCGTTCCGTCGGGCAATTCCCCCTTGGCGTCGATCGGCTTTCCGGCATCCTCGGTTCGCCACAATCCCAGCACATCATAGTTCTCCAAACCAAATCCCAGCGGGTCAATCCGGTTGTGGCAAACCGCGCACGCCGGGTTGGCCCGATGCTGTGTCAACCGCTCCCGAAGCGTCTGGGGCGCGTCTCCGGCGTGTTCCGGCAGCGTGGGCACGTTGGGTGGCGGCGGTGGAGGAGGCGTGCCCAGCAGCGCCTCCAGAATCCATTTCCCGCGCAGCACCGGGCTCGTCCGATTGGGATACGATGACACGGCCAATACCGCCGCCATCCCCAACACGCCGCCCCGGTGGGAATCCGGCGGCAACTCTACCACCACCGGCTGCTGCCGCAACGGTTTTGCCGGCTTAATTCCGTAGTGCCTCGCCAGTTTGTTGCTCATGATCGTGAACGAAGAATCGATCAGGTTGAGTAGCGACAAATTCGATGTGAGTAGCTCCTGGAAAAACAGGATCGGCTCGCAGCGAATCCCGGATTGAATCTCTGCGTCGTAGTAGGCCGGAAACAGCTTCGCGTCCGGCTTAATATCGCGCCCCAGTTCGGGCGTGTTCAGCCACTGTTCCACGAACTGCTCAGCGAACTCGCGCGTCCGGGCGTCCTTCAACATTCGCACCGTCTGCTCGGTCCAAATCGTTTCGTCCTTCAGCTTTCCCTCCGCCGCCAATTTGAACAATGGCTCGTCCGGCATCGTTCCCCAAAGGAAGTAGGACAGCCGAACGGCCAGCGCATAATCGTCCAGCAAACGCGGCCCGGTGCCCGAGTTTGTCTCCTCCACGCGGAACAGAAACTGCGGTGATATCAGCACGCCCTGCAGTGCATGCAGAATCGACGGCTCATAGCTTTGGCTGCGCTTGTAGGCATTGGCAAACAACGCGTAGTACTGGTCCAATTCCGCCACCGTCGCCGGCCGCCGGAAAGCGCGCGGCAGGAACGCTTCCAGGACTTTCCGCCCCGCCTCCGCCGCCGTCATTTTCTCATTTGGATCGGCGATCAGAAACCGAGCCCTCGACCGCGGATCTTTTGAGCCATACGCCAACGCCTCCCGCGCCGCGTCCAAGTATTTCTCGGCGTGCATGGGCGACAAAAACAGCGTCTCGGCGGCATTGTCAAATCCCTCGCCGCCCGCGCCATCGGCGGGTAACCCGCGCCCCGCATTGATGTGAATGTTGAGCAAATCGCGAACTGTCGACGAATACTCCGCGCGGTTCAACCGCCGCAACAGAGCCGGACGCGGCGCGATGCCATCCGCGCAAGCCGCGGTTTTCATCGTCTCTTCCACGTAGGCCGTGAAGGCTTCGCGTTTCTCCATCGAAGGCGTCGGCGCGCCCTTTGGCGGCATCTCGTTGTCGCGCACTCGCGCGAGCATCCGGCTCCACTTGCGCGGTTCCTCCATCATGGTTTGCAGCGTGGTCAGCTTCGCCGCGTTGAACCCGCCCGACGGCTTCGCGCCTTGGTGGCACGCCACGCAGTAACCCTTCAGGAAACCCTGCGTCTCCGCGAATGGTTGCGCCGGCAGCACCAGCGAAATGACCGTGAATAGGAGCAATGCGCGCATCTAGATCCGAGCATATCAGGATACGATTACGGAATGAAAATTCTTGAGATCCGCCGCGGCGGCGTTACTCAACGAATCGCCACCTACGTCACGCCCGATGTAGTGGACCAACTCCAGGGCATTCCCCCGCAAGCGGTGGTTCGCGTCCGCAACCCGGATGACTCGCTACAAGTCAACGCTCTCTCTCGCGAGTTCCTCCACGCGACCATCGCCCTCGCCGCGCCCTTCGATCCCGACATGCAAAGCGCCGCCCAAACCCGCCGCGATGGCCAATTCGTCGATGCCCCAATCCGCGCCACAAAATCGACGGCACCCTGAAATGCAGTGCGTCCGGGAAGACCTGTTGCGGGAGATGGCAGTTTTGCACCACACGTTCT
>SHUN01000259.1 GCA_009697495.1 Bryobacterales bacterium
AAAACGGCTGAGCAGGGTTGGTGCGGCATGACGATCCCGGAAGCGTACGGCGGGATGGGATCGGGGCTGGTCGAGATCGCCGCCGCAATGGAAGAGGCGGGTCGCGCGCTCGTCCCAGGCCCGCTGTTGGCCCATTTGATTGCAACCGCCGCCATAGCCGCCGGCGCGAACGAGGAAATCAAGAACCGGGTCCTCCCCGCGCTCGCCGCGGGCGAGAAAATCGCTACATTCGCCGATACTACGAAGCTCTTCGTAATGGACGCCGCCGTTGCCGATTATGTCGTCGCCGGACCGCTGCTCGTCGAAGAGTTCACGGCCACGCTCATGCCAGCCATCGATCTTACGCGGCGCCTGTACTCCATCGACTTCGACGGCGGGGAACTCCTCGGCGATGGGATTGAACACGCGCTCGCCATCGGCACTACGCTGCTGTGCGCCGAACTCACTGGCGGCATGCAGAGGATGCTCGACACGACCGTCGCCTACGTCAAAACACGGAAGCAATTCGGCAAACCCGTCGGCGCGTTTCAACTCGTGCAGGCGCTGTGCGCGGACATGCTTGTCGCCACCGAAAGCGCGCGTTCGGCAACGTATTTTGCCGCCTATGCGTTGCAGGAAAGGCTGCCCGAAGCTATGTCCGCGGTGAGCGTGGCCAAGAGCTACATTGGCGACGCCGCCCGCCTCACCGGCAACAACGCCATACAGGCCCACGGCGGCATGGGCTTCACTTGGGAGAACGATATCCAGCTCTATTACCGTCGCGCCAAGGCGGGCGAAACCGCCTTCGGCGACGCGGCTTATCATCGCGAACGAATCGCGCAGTTGGTGCTATGAGCGTCTTCGCCGACAAGCCCTGGCTGAAGCACTACGACTTCTGGGTGCCGCCCACGGCGAACTTCCCGCGCCAGTCGCTCTACATGCTGATTCAGACAGCGGCGAGCCAGTTCCGCCATCGGCCTGCGACCGCCTTCAACGGCGCTCTACTCACGTTCGAGCAGATCAAAGACAAGGCCGACCGTCTCGCCGCCAGCCTTCATGCGCGCGGTATCCGCAAGGGCGACCGCATCGGCATCATGCTGCCGAACTGTCCGCAGTACCCCATCGCCTTTTTCGCCGCGATGCGGCTAGGCGCCATTGTCGCCAACATCAATCCAACCTATACGCCTCGTGAGCTGGAACTCATCGCCAACGACGCCGGCATCCGCGCCCTGGTAACGCTCGCCCCGAGGGGCCTTCCGCTGGATCTCGAAATTCTCGCCGCCGGTAACTTCGACGAACTGATCGCGGCCGGCGATCCGCAAACGCTTCCGAAAGTCACCATCAACGCCGAGGAAGACATCGCGCTGCTGCAATACACCGGGGGCACCACCGGCGTCTCCAAAGGGGCGATGCTGACCCATTACAACCTGTTCGCCAACGTCGTGCAAAACGCGCTCTGGCACAGCTACAACACGCGCCGCGGCGAGGAACGCATGATGATGGTTCTTCCGTATTTCCACATCTATGGGCAGGTGGTCGGCCTGCTGCTCAGCGCCTGGAACGGGACGATGAACATCCTGATCCCCAAGTACGATGTGAACGCCGTGATCGCCGCCTGCAAAGAGTACGAACCGACTTTTTTCCCGGGCGTTCCGACGCTTTTTATCTCGCTGTTGAACCACCCCGAAGCCCGCACTTGCGGACTACATAAAGTGAAGAACTTCAACAGCGGCGCCGCACCGTTGCCGGTGGAAGTGATCGAGCAGTTCGAGCAGATGAGCGGCGCCATCCTGCGCGAAGGCTACGGCATGACGGAGACTTCCTGCACCGCCTCCACCACGCCGCAACTCGCGCCCCGCAAGCTCGGCTCCATCGGCATTCCCGTCACCAGCACGGAGTTCAAGATCGTCGACGTTGACGACTACACGAAGGAGCTTGGAATCAACGAAGAAGGCGAACTCTGCGTGAAGGGGCCGCAGATCATGAAGGGATATTGGAAGAAGCCCGAGGAGACGGCGCACGCGCTGCGAGACGGCTGGATGCTCACAGGCGACATTGCCAAAATGGATGAAGACGGCTTCTTCTACATCGTGCAGCGGAAGAAGGACATGATTATCGTCAGCGGCTTCAAGGTCTTCCCGAACGAAGTGGAAGACGTGCTGTTCGGCCACCCGGCGGTGCTTGAAGTTTGCGCCGTTGGCAAGCCCCACCCGTATCGCGGCGAAGCCGTAAAAGCGTACGTCGTGCGCAAAGCCGGCGCGACGCCAACGGCGGAAGAACTGATCGCTTTTTGCACTGAGCGATTGGCTAAATTTAAAGTCCCCTCCGAGATCGAATTTATCGACGCGCTGCCCAAGACGGCCGTCGGCAAAATCCTCCGCCGCGAACTGCGCGAGAAAGAACCAACGAACCTATGAGCGAGCTCATTCAAATTTCCAAAAACGGCGACATCGGGATTATCACTGTCAACAATCCTCCCGTTAACGCGTTGAGTCCAGGCGTCCCCGATGGCATCGCGGCGGGCCTGGCCGTCCACATTGCCGACCCCGATGTGAAGGCCATCGTCCTGATCGGCGGCGGCCGGACTTTCATCGCCGGCGCCGACATCAAGGAGTTCGGCAAGGTCGTCTCCGGCCAAAGCAAGGGCCACAGCCTGCTGCCGCTGATGCTTGCGATGGAGGACTCGCCCAAGCCGGTGATCGTCGCGCTGCACGGCACGGCGCTGGGCGGCGGCCTGGAAGTCGCCATGGGCGGGCATTATCGCGTCGCGGTCCCATCAGCGCAAGTTGGTCAGCCTGAAATCAAGATCGGCCTTATCCCTGGAGCCGCCGGCACGCAGCGCCTTCCGCGCCTGGCCGGGGTAGAACTGGCCGCGCAGATGTGCGCCTTCGGCGAATCGATCACTGCCGCGAAGGCGCATGAAGCCGGGATTGTCGACGCCATTATCGACGGTGATCTTCTTGCCTGTGCCGTGGCGTTCGCGCGGGCGCAGACAGCTAGACCGAAGCCGCGCGAGCGCGAAATTCAGTCCTTCGATCCGGGCATCTTCGAAAAACTCCGCGCCCAGGCAAGGAAATCCCACCGCAATCAGACCGCGCCGCTGGCCGCCATTGACGCCGTGGAAGCCGCGACCGTGCTGCCATTCGCCGAAGGCTGTCTTCGCGAACGGGAACTCTTCAACGAATGCCTTTACGGTCCGCAATCGAAGGCGCTGATTCATTCCTTCTTCGGCGAGCGCGAAGTCGCGAAGGTGCCAGGCACCGGCAAAAATTTGCCGGTCCGCGAAATCAAGCGGGCGGCCGTCGTCGGCGCTGGAACCATGGGCGGCGGTATCACGATGAATTTCGTGAACGCGGGTATTCCGGTCCGCCTGCGGGAGACCACGCAAGAGGCGCTTGACCGCGGCATGGCGATCATTCGCAAGAACTACGCGAACTCGGTGGCCAAGGGGCGTTTTTCGCAGGAAGTGATGGAACAGCGGCTGGCGCTGATTACGCCGCAGCTTACTTGGGATGGCTTTGACGAGGCCGACATCATTACCGAGGCCGTCTTCGAAGGCATGGCGCTGAAAAAGGACATTTTCGCAGAAATCGACCGGATCGCCAAGCCGGGCTGCATCCTGGCGTCGAACACGTCGACGCTTTCAATCGACGAAATCGCCTCGGCGACAGGAAGGCCGCAGGACGTCATCGGCACACACTATTTCAGCCCGGCCAACGTCATGCGGCTGCTCGAAATCGTGCGCGGCGCGGCCACCGGGATCGACGTTATCGCGACGTGCATGGCTCTCGCCAAGACGCTTAAAAAAGTCGGCGTGTTGGTCGGCAACTGCCGCGGATTCGTGGGCAATCGCATGATCCACTGCTATGGCCGCGAGGCCCAGTTCCTGGTGGAAGAAGGCGCGGCGCCGGAACAGGTGGACGCCGCGCTATATGAGTGGGGCATGGCGATGGGCCCGCTGGCCATGGGCGATCTGGCCGGCCTGGATGTCGGCTGGCGGATTCGCAAGGAGTTCAAACATCTGGAGGTGCCAGGCGTCCGCATCCCCCATATTTCCGATGAGCTTTGTGAGCGCGGCCGCTACGGGCAGAAAACCGGCGCCGGTTATTACAAATACGACGAAAACCGGAAGCCTTCGCCGGATCCGGCCGTGATGGAGATCATCCTCGAAGTGGCCGCCCGCGCGGGGCTTGATCGACGCGAAATTTTCAAACAAGAGATCCTCGACCGAACGCTCCTTTCGCTGGCCAACGAGGGCGCCAACATTCTTGAAGAAGGAATTGCGCTGCGTCCTGTCGACATCGACATCATTTATCTGACCGGCTATGGATTTCCTGCGTACCGCGGCGGGCCGATGTTCTACGCCGATTCGCTGGGCCTCAATACAGTCTTGAAGCGCGTCGAGGAGTTCGGCTGGGAACCCGCCCCGCTGCTGATCAAGCTCGCCGGCGAAG
Source organism: Bryobacterales bacterium (assembly GCA_009697495.1). Lineage (GTDB taxonomy): Bacteria > Acidobacteriota > Terriglobia > Bryobacterales > Bryobacteraceae. The sequence continues at coordinate 4,434 of SHUN01000259.1, forward strand.
GCCGGACTTTCGCGCAGTGGGCGAATGAGGTTAAATAAGTCATGCGAATCCAAGCGCTGTTGCTGCTTTCCGTTGTTGCCTGCGCCGGCACGCCCGGCACGGTTGTTCTCGAAGATCAATTCGACGCCCCCGCTATGAATACCGCCTGGCGCGCCGCCAAGGGGGAATGGAAGCAGGAGGGGGGCTCGCTGCGCGGTGTCGAAATCGCCTCTGACAAGCACGCCGTCGTCGTCCGGCGTCCCGTGGCGTTTCAGGACGGCACGGTGCAACTCCGCTTCCGGCTCGATGGCGCCCGGCAGATCGCGCTCAGCATCAATGGCGCCAAGGGCCACATTTGCCGAGTCGTCGTCACGCCGAAGGGTTTCCGGATCGCCAAGGACCCCGACGTGAAGAAGGGTGAAAAGGCGATCACGCTGGCCGCGTCGAGCGCGCCAATCGCGACTGGAGAATGGCACGATTTGACACTGGTCATGGAAGGCTCAAAAATGTCGGCGAAGATCGGCGGCATTTTAATAACCGGGGAGCATCCGGGAATCGCCGAGGCCAAGGCCGACGTTGGACTGCCCGTTGGGGGAACGGCGGCGGCGTTCGATTGGATCAAGGTCTACCGGACGCGCTAATCGCCGATAAAGTGCACGGCGACGGTTCGCCTGTGCGGCGAACGGCGGTGCTCGAAGACGTAGATGCCTTGCCACGTCCCCAGCGCCAACCGCCCGTTGATGACGGGAATGCCGAGTTGCGTGGCCGTCAACGCCGAACGGATGTGGGCCGGCATGTCATCGGGGCCTTCGGCTGTGTGGCGGAATTGCGGATCGTGCTCGGGAACCAGCCGGCCGAACCAGTCATTGAGATCGGTGACAACGTCGGGATCGGCGTTTTCCTGAATCGTCAGCGATGCCGAAGTGTGGCGGATGAACAGCGTGACGAGCCCCATTTGGATGGCCTG
>SHUN01000260.1 GCA_009697495.1 Bryobacterales bacterium
GTCATGGGCAAGCGCCTCTACTACTGCGGCCCCGCCGGCAACGGCCTGTACGCCAAGCTGACGCAAAACCTGATCCTCGCCAACCTGATGCAGGCGTTCGCCGAAGGAATGCTGCTCTCCACCAAGAATGGAATTCCGGCTGAAATGATGCTGGACATCCTCGACAACAGCGCCGCCAAGAGCAGCCTCATCAGCTTCAAGGCCCCCTACATTCTCGGGCGAAATTTCGACGCCAACTTCTCCACGCGCTGGATGCACAAGGACGTCGGCATGGCGCTCGAATCTGGAAAGTCCCACGACCTTCCTCTACCCCTCACCGCCGTCACCGAACAAATGCTAAGAGTGGCGATTGCAAAGGGTTACGGAGATGACGACTTCTGTTCCACCTTCCGCGTGCTCGAGGATTGGGCCGGGATGGAAGTCCGGAAGTGACGATATTCCAAAAATGGAATTTTAGGAACTGGCAGACCACCTGCACCCCCGACTCAGTTCTTCACTCTACTCCATTTAGAATTAGCGTCATAGGCTTCTAACAGAACTTGGGACCGAAAGTATCGTGAAGGAATCTACAAGAAACTGTTGCATTATTGAAAAGAGTATCCTATAATCAGAATCAAGCCGGGGAGGAAACTCCCACCAAGAGAGACTAACCTCACTTAAGACCCCTGAAGCACCTCCCCGGCGCCCCTTCAGAAAGTAAGCTCCGCCCGCCCGTCCCGCGTGCAGTTTTGTCGGCAACGGAAAACGGGCTTCGCTCCTGTGGAAGCGCCATCAAGAAAATAAGGGCTTATCGGAGCGGAGATGTTATGATCGGAAGTGAGTGACCTACCTGACTTTGCTAGGTTCAACCGGGTCCATCGGCACCAGCACGCTTGACGTGATTCGCCGGTGGCCGGACCGGTTTGGAATTCATGCACTGGTGGCGGGCCGCAACGTCGCTCTTCTTGCTGAACAAATCGCGGAGTTTAGACCCAGAATCGTAGCGGTGGCCGACCAGCGCGCCCTCGACGAACTGCGCCGCACCCTCAAAGACGCTGGAATCAAGTCCCCTGATCTGACTTGCGGTCCGCGGGCCAGCGTGCAGGCGGCGTCCGCTCCGGAAGTGAGTTTTGTCATGTCCGCCATCGTGGGGGTGCTGGGCATGGAAGCCACCTACGAAGCCGTTCGCCTCGGAAAACGCGTCGGATTGGCAAACAAAGAGGTCCTGGTGGCCAGCGGACGCCTGGTCATGGAGGCTCTGCGCGCATCCGGCGGTGAGATGCTCCCGGTGGATAGCGAACACAACGGTGCGCACCAATGTTTTCGCGCGGGCCGCCGCTCGGAAGTGGCCAAGCTGATTTTGACGGCTTCGGGCGGGCCATTTCGGACCACTCCCATGGCGGCATTGGAAAACGTGACGCCGGAGCAGGCCTTGGATCATCCAACTTGGAAGATGGGCCAACGCATCACCATCGATTCGGCGACGCTGATGAATAAGGGATTTGAGGTCATCGAAGCCTGTTGGTTATTCGATCTTTCGCCGAAAGATGTAGAAGTGGTGGTGCATCCACAATCGAAGATCCACGCCATGGTGGAATACACCGATGGCAGCGTGATCGCCCAGATTTCCGCTACCGATATGCGCATGCCGATTCAATACGCCCTGACCTATCCGGAAAGGTCCGACGCGCCGGTGCCGAGACTTGACTGGACCGAAGCGGCTTCCTGGACATTCGAACCCCCCGATTTTAAGAAATTCCCGCTGCTCCGGCTGGCCTTTGAAGCGCAGCAAACCGGCGGATCAGCCGCCTGCACGCTGAACGCGGCCGATGAGGTCGCCGTAGAAGCATTCCTGGCAGGGAGAATATCGTTCCCCGCGATTGTAGCGACAGTAGCGGAGACGCTGGAGAGGGTTCCCGTGCGCGAGCCTCGCTCCGTTGCTGAAGTGCTGGACATCGACCGGGAATCGCGGGCGGCCGCAGCAGCGTACATTGCCAGTGAGAGAGTGACACAAAGAGCCACAGCGGAGGTGGCTCTGGGCGCGTAGAATGGGTATGCATGCCCGGTGCGTGACTTGAGCCGGGCCGGGGATTGAGAGACTGAATGGAATTGCTACAAAACATCTGGTGGTATCTGGTTCTGATCGGGGTGATGATCCTGGTCCATGAGCTGGGGCACTACTGGGCGGCCATCTACTTCGACGTGAAGGTGGAAACATTCAGCTTCGGCTTCGGCCCAAGGCTGTTCGGCTTCCGTCGCGGTGAAACCGATTTTCGTTTCTCGGCGATCCTGTTCGGCGGCTACGTAAAAATGGCCGGAGAGACTCCCGGTGAGGAAAATACCGCCGGCTCGCGCGCCCTGACCTCCAAACCGCGCTGGCAACGCATGATTGTGGCGTTCGCCGGACCCGCCGTTAATATGGTGCTGGCAGTGGCCCTGCTTACGGGCCTGTTCATGGTGAGTTATGAAAAATCGCCCAATCCCAATTCGCCCGTGATCGGTTACGTGGCGCCGGATAGCCCCGCCGCCAAGGCCGGCGTGAGGGAAGGCGACAAGGTGGTGCAGTTCGACGATACCGTGGACCCCAGTTGGGACGATATGCGGATGAAGATCGCGACCAACGCGGAAAGACCTCTGCCGCTGTGGGTGGAGCGCACCGGCGAGCGCGTGCGCCTGACGCTGACGCCGGCACTGGACGGTAGCGCGGGGTGGATATTCGAGATCGCCGCGCGCATCGCGGATTACAACACCGCGTCCAATATCAAAGCCGCGCAGGAGGCGGGCCTCAAGCCCGGTGACACTTTATTGAGTATCGGCGGACGCACGCTCCGTTCCAATTTCGCCGTGAATAAAGCGATCAACGCCGGGGGTGGGAATCCGCTGGAAGTGGTTTACCTGAGGGACCAAAAGGAATACCGCACGACCGTCACTCCGGTCAAGGGCTCCATTGAGGGGAAGGAACGCTGGATGATCGGCGTTTCGCTGGCCGACCCCGTGGAGATCGTAAAGCTGCCCCTGCCACGGGCTTTTACGGAAGCGGTCCGGAAAAACGTCCAGTTCGCGGGGCTGATCGTGAATTACCTGGGCGGCATCGTACAGCAAAAAGTCTCGCCTAAGGCCATCGAAGGCCCCATTCGCATCGCCCAGATGTCCGGCGACGCGGCGCGCCATGGTTTCTTGTCGTTCGTGATTCTGATGGCGGGCGTCAGCTTGAACCTGGCCGTCTTCAACCTGCTGCCGATCCCCATTCTAGATGGCGGCGTGATGCTGATTTTGTTCATCGAAATGCTGATGCGCCGGGACCTGGACCTGAGAGTGAAGGAAACCGTCGTCAAAGTCGGTTTCGTGTTCCTCATGGCCGTGGTGGTCTTCGTGATTTATAACGACATTGCCAAGATCCGGCCGCCCGGCTAGCCTTCACTCAACTGCCGTGCGCGTGGAACCGGGTCCCGTGTGCGCCGCGCCCGATTCACCCCCCCGCGCCTCCATCCCGCAGCCGCTTAAACTCCACCCTCATTTCTGCCGATAGAACTCCGGAGAGGAACGTACTAAGGTCATGGTCACCAGTTACGCCCCGGTTCATACCGCCTTCAATCCGGCGGTCCCTCAAAAACTTGCGGATCTCAAAGTACCCGAATCGTTGGTACTCGATCTGATGGTCCGCCGCGTTGACTCCGAAAATCTGAAAATAGTCCGGCGAAACGCGCCCGCCGCGAAGTTGAACCGGGTCGCCCGAACCTCCCAACGTCGCGCCGCCTCCGGTCTGCGCCGCCATATATTCGAAAACAGTGTTGTCTCTTTCCCAATCGAGGTAGTTCAGGGTGGAAATGCCGTTGCGCTCGCCGCGAGGGGGCTTTCCCATTACGCGCATGATCCGGTCGGACTCCGGATAGGGCAGAGGCTTGAGCAGCACGCCGTCGACGAAGCTGAAAATCGCAGTGTTCGCTCCAATGCCGAGCGCCAGGGTCAGGATCGCGACACAAGCGAACCCCGGGTTCGCCCCCAGGCCCCGGAGTGAGTAGCTCAGGTCCTGCGTCAGTTGCGACAGTGGGCACCTCTTTCTGCGGCGGCGCCGTACACGTTCGAAGACGGAGCGCGGAAACGGCGGAGACTGTCTCAAGTATGGCACTTCAGAACCTGGGGGTTGGTTCGAAGAAAAAACGCCTTCCAGGACCTATTTCCTCCGCGGGGTCGCAACGACGTGGCTCGCGGCGAAATCAAAAGAACAGGCGCGATCTCGACATCAATATACCGTTGGGCAGCCGACGAAAACAGCCGTGCCCATGATAGAGTTGAAAATGGTCAAGGGCATGAAAACAGCCATTTTATGCGGCGGACGCGGCATACGCCTCCGCGAAGTGGCCGACTTGCTCCCGAAACCGATGGTCCACGTGGGCGCCAAGCCGATCCTCTGGCACATCATGAAGATCTACGGTTCCCACGGATTTAACGAATTCGTATTGCTGCTCGGCTACAAGGGCGACGTCATTCGGGAGTTCTTTTACAACTTCGCGCTGCACACCGCCGACGTCACGATCGATCTAAGCCGCACCGATGCCGGGAGGCTGATGTTCCACAGCGCACCCAGCGAGCCATGGAAAGTCACCATGGCCGACACGGGCGAAGATGCCATGACCGGCGCCCGCATCTGGAACTCCCGCCGCTACTTTCAGGACGCCGACGCGTTCATGGTCACCTACGGCGACGGCGTTGGCGATATCGATATACGATGCCTGCTGGAATTTCATCGTGCGCACGGAAAGATTGCGACAATAACGGGAGTTCGCCCGCCCGGCAGATTCGGTGAACTACAAACCGAAGACGGCCTGGTGAGAACATTCAACGAAAAGCCGCAAGTCACGGGCGGCTTGATCAATGGCGGTTTCTTCGTGTTCAACCGCGAGTTCATCGGTTCCTATCTGAACGATCGCGAAGACCTGGTCTTGGAACAGGAACCGCTCGCACAACTGGTAAGCGACCGGCAACTGATGGTGTTCCCCCACACCGGGTTCTGGCAGCCCATGGACACGCCGCGAGAACACCAATTGCTCAATGATCTTTGGGCATCCGGTAAAGCTCCGTGGAAGACGTGGTGATCCGGCAGCGCTATGTTCGGCAACCAATATCGAGGGAAGAGAGTATTCCTGACCGGCCATACCGGGTTCAAGGGGGCTTGGCTTTCCGAATGGCTCACGCAACTCGGCGCCGAAGTCACGGGGTTCAGCGACGTTGCTCTCCCCCCGCCGTCTTTGTTCAGCGCGCTGGGCCTCGAAGATCGAATCCGGCACGTGATTGGCGACGTTCGCGACGCTTCGGCGCTCGCCGCCGCGATGCGTGAGTCGAAGCCCGACTTTGTTTTCCATCTGGCCGCGCAATCGCTGGTGCGCTCGTC
>SHUN01000261.1 GCA_009697495.1 Bryobacterales bacterium
TGCAAAAACAGTGCCAGGGGTGCCACCACCCGGCCGGTGCCGCATCCGATTTGGATGTCACATCCTATGCGGCTTTTGCTAAAGGCGGTAAACGCGGCCCCGGTTTCGTGGCCCGCAAGCCGGATGAAAGCCTGACAATCAGCTACATCAACGGCGACGTGAAACCCCGCATGCCGATGGGGCAGGCAGCGCTGGCCCCTGAAGATATTGACCGTTTTCGCGCCTGGATCGTCGCCGGCGCCGTCGACGATTCTCCCGCCGTAATCAGTGACAACAGCCCTTCCGTTTATCTCCAGCCGCCCGTGATCACCGCGCTCCGCTGGTCGCCCGACGGCCAACGTATCGCCGTCTCCGGCAATCGCGAAGTCCTGGTCCATTTGGCCGACGGCTCCAAACTCGTTCAGCGTTTGGCGGGTAAAGCTGAGCGCATTCTTTCGATTGCATACAGCGCCGACGGCAACACGCTCATCGCCGGCGGCGGTACGCCCTCGCAGTTCGGCGAAGTGCAGATCTGGGACGCCAGGGCGGGGAAGCAGCTTCGCTCCGCCACGTTGACGAACGACACGGTTTTCGGCGCCTCCATCGCCCCGGACGGCGGGCGCGTCGCCGTCGGCTGCACGGATAACACGGTTCATGTTTTCGATACCGCTTCCGGCAAAGAACTCTACAAAATCGGCAACCACGAAAACTGGGTTCTCGCCTCTGTCTTTGGAGTCGATTCCAAGCGTTTCGTCTCCGTCAGCAAGGATCGGGCCGCAAAGTTGATCGACGCCGGTTCCGGCGCTTTCCTGGAAAACGTCAACATATTGCGCAGTGAGTTGAACGCCATCGCCCGCCATCCGAAGAAAGATGTCGTGGTCATCGGCGGCGAAGATCGTTACCCGTATGTCTATAACATGGACCGCCCGAAGAACATGAAAATTGCCGACGATACGACGCTGATCCGCAAGCTTGACCGGCAGGACGGTCCCATCTTCGCGCTCGATTGGTCGCCCGACGCCGCGCGCATCGCCGTCGCCGGCATCGCGCCTTCGGTTAACGTTTACGACGCCGAAACCGGCAAACTTTCCGCTCAATGCAAAGGCCACGCCGCCGGGATTTACGCCGCCGCGTTTTCGCCCGACGGCAAGAAACTTGCCACGGGCGGTTTTGACGGCAAAATCCGGATTTACGACTCGGCGAACTGCCAACTTCTCAGCAGTTTCATCCCCGCGCCGCTCTCGGCCGGGATTCCCGCCGGAGGTGCGCAATGAGGTTTTGTCTATTACTCGGGCTGGGGCTTGGCTTAGCCGCCGCGCCGCCCGTGATCACCGAACTGCAACCCCGCGGCGCGCAGAAGGGTCGGCCCTTTACGCTCACGATCGCCGGACAAAATCTCGGCGACGGCGCCAAGATTTTGTCTTCCCTCCCGGCCACTTTTACGCCCATGGCCCCGCCCGTCGGCATGATGGAAAACCGCTACGCGACCTTCTTGGTTGAGCCAAAAGGCGAACTCGAAGTCGGCGTCTATCCCATTCGCGTCCAGTCGCCGGACGGCCTCTCGAATATCTTGCTTTTCAGCATTGGCGCGTTTCCCGAAATCAATGAGGAAGAATCGCAGCCCGGCGGCGTCCAACATTCGAACGATTCCATTGAAAAAGCGCAGTCCTTGCCTGCTTCCGCCATCACTTTGAATGGTACGCTGCGCGGTGCCGAACGCGACGTTTATCGTCTGCAAGTCAAGGCCGGGGAGCGTCGTGTCTTTGAAGTGGATGGCCGGCGGGCCGGCTCCGCCATCGATCCGGTGATTCGCGTGATGGACGGCGCCGGCAAACAGATCGCGCGCTCCGAAGATGGCGCGCTGCTCAGCCTCGATCCGCGGCTCGACATGACCTTTCCCACTGCCGGTTACTACTACGTCGAAATCCACGACGCGCGCTTTTCCGGGCAAACGCAGAACTTTTATCGGTTCAAAACCGGCGCATACGCCTATCCCACCGAAGTCTATCCGCTTGGCGGCCAGCGCGGGCGGCAAGTGGAAATTTCGCTTGGTTCCGCACATGTAAAGGCCGATCTCGCCAAGGCGCATGGCGCGCAAACCTTCGTCAATCTGCCTGATTCTCCGGCACTGCCATTGCCCCTCGCCATTGGCGAATTTCCTGAAGTCAACGAGCCTGTCACCGGTTCTCTGACGCTTCCTGTAACCGTCAACGCCCGTCTGACTAAACCCGGCGAAATCGACAAATATACGCTGGCCGTCACCCCCGGTGAGGAGTATATTTTCGAACTCCAAGCCCGTGAACTCGGCACCTCGAAAATCAACGGCGTGATCACGATCTTCGACGAAAAAGGCAAGCGGCTGATCTCGGCCGGCGATACGCCGTTCGCCGTCGATGTCTTCGCCGTGCAGGCCTCCAGCCGCACTGCCGGCGATCCGTTCCTTAATTTCAAGGTCCCCGATGGCGTCAAGCAAATCACCGTCGCGGTCGAAGATCTGGCCCGCCGCGGCGGACAGCATTACGCCTACCGCCTCCACGCTTCGAAGGCGGCCCAGGACCTGCAAGCCACCATCACCACGGCCGCCCTCAACATCCCCGCTGGCGGCACGGCCATCGTGAATCTCAGCGTCGATCGCCGCGGCTACGCCGGCCCCCTCACCATCAAATCGCTGAACCTTCCCAGCGGCATTCGAATGTCCGGAGGCATCATCCCGCCCGATCCGCCGGAATCGCTCACGCCGCGTCTGGGCTCGCGCCGCGCCATGGTGTCGCTCACCGCTGACGCTGACACAAAGATCAACATCGCCGAACTTTCTTTTGCCGCAGTGGGCATTGATGCCAAGGGCAATCCGATCGAACGCCGCGCCACTGGAATCGGCTACCAGATAGGCGTCAACGGCGCTACTACGCAAGGCATCGTCGATCGGCAGCGTCCACTGAGCGGAGCCTGGCTCGGCTCGGAACTCCCTGTCGCCATGGCGTCGGCCCAAGCCGCTCATCTCAATCTGACGCTCGAAAAAACGGAGAAAAAGGAGTCCGGCTACGAGTTCCATTTCCGCTGGACGTGGAAGCCGCGCAACGCCATGCAAGCCGTTCCGTCCACCGTCACCGTTGACGTTCCCAACTTCGCCGACCTCCGTATCATCGGCATGGCCGTCGACCCCAAAGACAAACAAACCGGCACTTTCCTGGTGACATCCACACGCAACACGCTGCCATCCCGCTACGACATCGGCATCAACGGCCGCCTCACCATCGACGCCCAACAACAGGAAATCTACTCCGAAATTCAGCAGTTCACGCTGCCCGCATTGGACCCCGAGGAGAAAAACGCGAATGCGCCCCCTTCTGCTGCTCGTTAGCGCCGCCGCGCTTTCCGCGCAGCCCGCCGTCAATTTCCTGCGCGATGTCGCCCCCGTGTTGAACAAGGCCGGCTGCACTTCTGGCCCCTGCCACGGCGCGGCCAAAGGCAAGAACGGCTTCAAACTTTCGTTGCGCGGCTACGATCCGCAATTCGATTACGAAGCCCTGCTTTATGACCTCTCCGGCCGCCGCTTCAATCGCGCCGATCCCGGACGCAGTCTGATGCTCGCCAAGCCCACTCAACAGTTGGCGCACGGCGGCGGATTGCGCTTCGAAAAAGACTCCGATTACTACAAAACGATCTACAACTGGATCGCCCAAGGCGTCCCCTTTGGCGACCCCGCCAAAGACACCGTCGCCGCCATTGAAGTCGAGCCCAAAGAAATCGCCATGTACAAGCCCGGCGAAACCGCTCAGGTTAAGGTCCTCGCCCGTTACCGGGACGGCCAATCGCGCGACGTCACCAGGGAAGCGACGATAGAGTCCAACGTGCCCGATGTCGCCAAAGTTGACACGCAAGCCAAAGTCTCCGGCGAACGCACAGGCGAAGCCACCATGCTCGTTCGTTATCAGGGGAAGTACGGCACCATTCCCGTCACGATTCTCAACCCCAAGCCCGGCTTCGCCTGGAAGCCATTGCCGCAGCATAATTACATCGATACGCACATCGACGCCAAGCTGCAGAAGCTGAAAATCCAGCCCTCCGGACTCACCGACGACGCGACTTTCCTTCGCCGTGTCACGCTCGATTTGACCGGCCAACTTCCCACGCCCGACGAAGTGCGCTCCTTCCTCGCCGACGCGACGCCAACGAAGCTCAAACGGAGCAAGTGGATCGACAAACTCATCGCGCGCCCTGCCTACACCGATTACTGGACCGTCAAGTGGGGCGACCTGCTGCAATCCAGCCGCAAATACCTTGGCGAAAAAGGGACGTTTGCTTTCCGCGAATGGATCCGCGATTCCATCGCCACCAACAAGCCCTACGACAAGATGGCGCGGGAACTCCTCACCAGCCGCGGTTCAAGCTACGAAGACCCGGCCGGCAACTACTTCCGCGCCACCCGTGAACCCAAGCCCACCATGGAGAAGACTACCCAGGTCTTCATGGGCGTCCGCTTGGTCTGCGCGCAATGCCACGATCATCCCTTTGAGCGCTGGACGCAAAATCAGTACTACCAGATGTCGGCCTTTTTCTCCGCCGTCGGCCTGCGCCCTGGCTATGAAATCGGTGAAGAGATCGTCTTCGATCAACGCGCCGATTACGACATGAAGCATCCCAAGGACAGCCGCGTCGTCGCCCCTGAATTCCTGGTCGCTTCCACCGTTCCGGTGCCGATTCCCAGCGATGATCGCCGCCGCGACGCGCTCGCGATGTGGCTCGCCTCGAAGCAAAACCCCTTCTTCGCTAAAGCCATCGCCAATCGCGTTTTCAGTTACTTTTTCGGCAGAGGAATTATCGATCCCGTCGATGACATCCGCGCCTCCAATCCGGCAGTCAATCCGGCCCTGCTGGACGCCTTGACGAAGGACCTAACGGACCATAATTTCGACATCCAATACCTGATGCGGACCATTGCGAACTCCCGTGCCTACCAAGCCGCGATCACGCCGAACGAGTGGAACGATAAGGACACAGATAACTTCTCCCACGCCGCCCCGCGCCGCGTTGGCGCAGAGGCGCTGATGGACGCTGTCGCCAGCGCGGCCGGCGCCCGCCCCAACTTCCCCGAAGTCCCGGAAGACACGAGCGCCACCCAACTGCCCGATCCGCATGTGGGCAAAGATGGATTCCTGGATCTCTTCGGCCGTCCGTCGCGGGAATCGGCTTGCGAATGCGAACGGCGCGTGGATCTGTCGTTGCCCCAAGCGCTGAATCTCGTTAACGGCCGAACGATCTCCGACGCCGTCGCCGATCCCAAAGGGCGCGTCGCCAAGCTGATTCTGGGCGGCAAAAACGATGCCGCCATCGTCGAGGAGATGTATCTTGCCGCGTTCTCGCGTCTGCCGAATAAGGTCGAAT
>SHUN01000262.1 GCA_009697495.1 Bryobacterales bacterium
CTTGTGCTCAGTTAGAGTTGCCCGCTCCATGCGCCGCACCTTGGTCCGCAAGCCATAGGTGGGCAAGGCGTTATCATCCCCGGCCCGGCCGGGCCGACGGGTCAATTCTGGAGAGCATACCCGGGCCATTTTTGGAGAGTGCCGAAGCCAGGTAGTGACGGACCAGCAAAAGGCGATCCTCATCATTGCAGTACGCGAGCATTTCAGCGAGCGCGGTCGAGTCGGTGGAGGCGTTGATAGTGGCGCATTCGTCCGTCAACTCTTCGATGGACCTGCGGCGGCGGAAGTCGACGCGAAGGAGGTTTTTGGCGATGCTGTTAACCCAGATGCAGACGGCGGATGGGTTCTTTAGCTGTGCGCGACATTCCCACCCCCGGCTCCACGCGGCTTGCGCAATCTCTTCCGCCAGTTCGTGTTGAACCCCTCCCGACTGTATAAATCGGACTGTCCTTGCAAATCCGAGCCGGTAGGCCGCGGCAAATTGTTCGTGGTTGAGGGTGCTGATAACGCTTTCCATGCAATCTTTAGAGCACGGGAAGCGCCAAACTAGCTCGTCGTTTGATTTCTGTATTTTACGGACTCCCGCGATCGAGACAGCCTAATTTTCACACACCTTCTTCTCGAAATGTTTCCAGGCGAATCGTCAACAGCTCGCTTGCTGTTCGAATATTGGACGAAAAACGAATGACGTCTCCCTCGGCGGTTTCCGCAATGATTTCGGCATAGCCTTGAATTGCGTTCAGTGGCGACCGGAGGTCATGTAGCCGCTTGGCGAGGCGGGTCCGGCGTTGGCCGGCCAGTTCGATTCGAAGCTTCAGTTCCTCTTCGATCAGGGGGAGAAAGGCGATGTCGTCGGCGAGGAGCGTGGCGGCGGCGCGGATTTCGATGTAACGGCCAACGAGGGTGAGAATGGCGTCGGGGTTTACTTCGGACAACTGCCAGCCCCAGGATTGAATGGTTTCGCGAATGGCATCCGGGAGACCGGCGGCGGCGACCTTCACTTTTGTACCGAAGCCATCACGGCGAGGAGTTTGGGGAAGTCGATCGGTTTGGTTTCAAAGGCGGCACAGCCTGCTTCCAGGGCGCGGTCGCGCTCGGCGGGGAGTGCGTGGGCCGTGAGGGCGATGACGGGGATGTGCCTGGTCGCCGCGTCGGCTTTGAGGCGGCGGGTGGCTTCCCAGCCATCGAGAACTGGCAGGCTCATGTCCATTAGAACCAGCGCGGGCAGGAACTGTTTCGTCATTTGAACGGCCTCCTCGCCGTTGAGGGCGGTGAGAACTTCGAAGCCTTTGCGCTGCAGGCGGCGGAGGAGCATGTCGCGATTCATTTCGTTGTCTTCGACGAGGAGTACGGTGATCATTGGGGAGGCTCGAGGGTGGCGAGGATTTGGGCGATCAGGTCGTTGCCGCGGAGGGATCCTTTGCTGACGACCGCGGCGGCTTGCTGTTTAAGGCGGCGGCGCTGGGCGGGGTCGAGATCCATGGCGGTGACGACGAGAACAGGAGTATCTTTGCCTTCGGGTGTGGCGCGGAGAAGCGAAAGGAATTCGAAGCCGTCGACGTTGGGCATCATGAGATCGAGGACGACGACGCCGGGACGGACGGCGGCGCATTTTTCGAGAGCTTCGGCACCGCCGGCGGCTTCGTGAATCGTCCAGCCGAGGCTGTTCAACTGACTCTTTAGCAGGCCGCGGGCGGCCGAGCTGTCGTCGACGATGAGGGCGGACTGGGCCCGGCCGGCGATGGCGTGGCGAAGGATGGCACCGGAGAGACGGTCAATATCGACCGGTTTTGTAATGACTTCGTCGGCGAGGAATCCGCGGGGGTCGCCGTGGTTGTCGAGAATGCTGAGCAGGATAACGGGGATGCGGGAAAGCTGGGCGTCGGCTTTAAGGCGGCGGAAAATTTCCCAGCCATCGGCGCCATCCATGACGACATCGAGGGTGATGACGCGAGGGTTGAGGACGCGGGCCATTCGCAGACCCTCTTCGCCGTCTCTGGCGACGGCGACTTCGACGGGGTGTTTCTCGAAAAGGCGGCGGATGAGGCCGTGGATGGCGGTATCGTCATCGATGACGAGAAGAGTTGGCTTAGCGGACTGGGCGAGGGGCGGGGTGGCATGAAGGCCGCCCGGGGCGAACTCTTCGGGGAGGCTGAGGGTGAAGGTGGAACCGGCGCCGGGTTCGGATTGGACGCGGGTGTCGCCGCCGAGCATGTGGGATAGCCGCTGGGTGATAGCGAGGCCGAGACCGGTACCTTGCCCCTTGCCGCGAATCGGAGTGGATTCAAGTTGATGGAAGGGCTCGAAGAGGAGCGTGAGTTCGTCCGCGCCAATACCGGGACCGGTATCGATGACATCGAAGCGGAGGAAGGGGCGATTGCCTTCGATGTGACGTTCGACCCGGAGGGTGATCTTGCCGTTCTGGGTGAATTTGGCGGCGTTGGAAAGGAGATTGAGGAGGCACTGGCGGAGTTTGACGGCGTCGGAGAACATCCGATCGACTCCGGGGGCGAGGGCGATGTCCAGGGAGTTGCCGTTTTTGGCGGCGGCGGGGCGGACGAGTTCGATGACTTCGGCGAGGAGTTCGGAGACTTGGAAAGCGGAAGGGTGGACGTCGACTTTGCCGGCTTCGATCTTCGACATTTCAAGGATGGAGTTGATGAGGTCGAGAAGATGTTTGCCGGCGGATTCGATTTTTTGGAGGTCCTGGAAGTCGCTGTGGCGGTTGCCGGCCTCGGCCTCCTCCTGGAGCATCTGGCTGTAGCCGATGACGGCGTTGAGCGGAGTGCGGAGCTCATGAGACATGGAGGCGAGGAAGGCGCTTTTTACGGCGCTGGCGTGTTCGGCGGCGCGGCGGCGGGCGGCGACGCGCTGATTTTCGACTGCGAAGAGAATGAAGAGACCGGCGCAGCAGAGGACGGCGAGGGCGGCGGCCATTTTCATATTGAAGAGGGTTTCCTGCGTGAGCCGCTCGCCTTCTTCGAGAGTGGCGTGTTCGACTTCGCCGATGACTTCGTGGAGGTCGGCGTCAGTTTGTAGTTCACGTCCCTTTTCCACGAGTTCGGTGGCGAAGTCCCATTCGCCGAGCCAGCCGGCCTGGTTGGCGGCGCTGAGTTCGGCCATTTTCCGGTTGGCGAGTTTTTCGACTTCCGGAAAGCGGGCGCCGATGGGGCGATGGGACTGGCCCATTTCGCGGAGTTCCGCCAACTGGCCGTCGAGGCTTTCCATCGCGCGGGCGTAGGGGACCAGGAATTTGGCCTCGCCGGTGAGGAGGAAGGCGCGGGTACCGGATTCGGCGCCGGAGAGAGTGAGTTGGAATTGGCGAATGAGACTGACGGCGCGGCGATTTTGACGGGCGAGGAGGTCGGCCTGAATGCCTTTTTGCCAATTGAGATAGACGGCTCCGACGCCGAGGAGAAGGGCGAGGGCGCCGATGAGGATATAGAACAACTCATCGAGCGGACGAAGGCGCGACATCCAGGAGCGCATGGGTTGATTATCGCGCGGAGGGGGGAGCGAGCGCATGGATTCTCCGTTTGTGGCGTCTCGGCCCGACAGGGCGTCCGCTGAGTCGCTGGGCCGACAGCGGTGGCGGGATCTGCGTGTTTTGTTACGCTGGGGCATGCTTTCGCTGATGGCTGTGGACGACGATCCGCTGAGCCTGGACCTGGTTCAGGACGCGCTGGCGTTAATGGGCTTGCACATATTGACCGCGTTGAACGGGGCCCAGGCGCGGCGGGTGTTCGCGAAGTCGCGGCCGCAGATCGTGATTCTGGACCTGATGCTGCCGGATGTCAGCGGGCTTGTCCTACTCAGCGAAATCCTGCAAATGGCACCAGACACCGATGTGATACTGCTGACCGGACACTACACGCCCGAATCGGCGGTGGAGGCAATTCGGGATGGGGCTTGCGACTATCTGACGAAACCGCTAAAGATCGGGGCGTTGCGGGCGCGAGTGAAAGAGTTAATTCACGACGCCCAGCAGCGGCAACAGGCGTTACGGCTGGAAGGCGAGTTGCTGGAGGCGAACCGGTTCCAGGGGATGGTGGGGCGGAGTCCGCAGATGCTGGCGCTGTTCGCCCTGATCAAGCGCGTGGCGCCGCACTTCCGGGTGGCGCTGGTGCGCGGAGCGACTGGGACCGGCAAGGAACTGGCGGCGCAGGCGCTCCACGCGTCGAGCCCGGCGGCAACGGGTCCTTTCGTAATTGCGAACTGTTCCGCGATTACGGAGACGCTGTTTGAGAGCGAGATGTTTGGACATATGAAGGGCTCTTTTACGGGGGCTACGAATGACAAGAAAGGCTTGTTCGAGGCGGCCAATGGCGGCACCCTGTTCCTGGACGAGCTGGGCGACCTGCCGCCGGCAATGCAGAGTAAGCTGCTGCGGGCGATACAGCAGCAGGAAATCAAGCCGGTCGGCTCGACGGCGACCAAAAAAGTCAGCGTCCGCGTGGTGGCGGCGACGAACCGTCCGCTGGAAGCGATGATGCGTACGGGAGCGTTTCGCGAGGACCTGTACTACCGGCTGAGCATGGTGGAGATCTTCGTGCCGGGATTGGCGGAGCGAATGGAAGACTTTCCGTTTCTGGTGCGGCATTTTGTGGCGCAATTTGCCGCCGATTACGGGAAGAAGCTTTCCGGCATGACGCCGCGGGCGCAGGCGCTGCTGGCGCGGCATGATTGGCCGGGCAACGTCCGCGAGCTGGAAAATGCGATCGGATCGGCCTGTATGATGGCCTATGGCGAGTTCGTGGATGAGCAGGATCTTCCTCCTTTTTTCCAGCGGCAGGCGGGCCCGGCGTTAATAACTGCGCCGCCCGCCGGCGTTGAGTTACTCAGTCTGGAGTTGCTCAATCAACGGCACGCGCGCGCCGTTCTGGAGCATTTCGAAGGGAACAAGAGCAAGGCCGCGAAGGTATTGGGCGTGACGCGATCGACGCTGTACCGGCTACTGGGTGAGGGGTGATACACTGATCGGAACTGTTCCTATGGCGCTATCGACAGGCGATCAACTCGGTCATTATGAAGTGCTCTCTCTGGTGGGCACGGGGGGCATGGGCGAGGTGTATCGCGCGCGCGATTTGCAGTTAAAGCGAGACGTCGCATTGAAGGTGCTGCCTTCCGTCTTCGCTTCGGACCCGGACCGGCTGGCGCGATTCCAGCGGGAGGCGGAACTGCTGGCTTCGCTGGACCACCCCAATATCGGTCATATTTATGGCATTGCGCAGGCGGGGCGGGACTGGGCGCTGGTGCTGGCGTTGATCGAAGGGCCGACGCTGGCCGATCACATCGCTAAGGGGCCTTTGGCGGTTGACGATGTCATCGCTTACGCCAAGCAGATTGTGGCG
>SHUN01000263.1 GCA_009697495.1 Bryobacterales bacterium
ACCATCTTGGGCATGTCGCTCCGTACTGTAGCGTTCTTAACCTTCCTCTTTCTCCCCCTCCAAGCCCAAGATCTCAAAATCAATATCGGCCCCGCCGCCGGCTCCGTCCTCCAACGCGACAACGACGGCCGAGCCGATATCAAGATTGCCGGCACCGCCCCGCGCGCCGCTCTCAACAAATTCGTCGAAGCCCGCGTCATAAATGAAAAGGGCGATCCCCTCCCCGGCAAGGACTGGCAGGCGCTCGAACGCGTAAAGAACACCGCCTGGTCCGGCCTCCTCAAAAGCGTCCCCCAGGGTGGGCCCTATTCCCTCGAAGTTCGCGTCGCCGGCACCACTTCCATCGACGCCATCAAAGATTTCTACATCGGCGATCTCTGGCTTCTCGCCGGCCAGTCCAACATGGAAGGCGTCGGCAATCTCGCCGATCTCGAACAACCCGATCCCCGCATCCGTTCCTTCGATCAATCGGACCGCTGGGTCCTCGCCGCCGAGCCCCTCCATCAACTCGTCAACGCCGCCGACCGCGTCCACTGGCGCAAAGACAAGGAGGGTAATCTGAAGAAGCTCGAAGGCCAGGATCTGGAACAATACGTTGCCAATCGCAAGAAGGGCGCCGGTCTCGGCCTCTCCTTCGCCAAGGCCATGCTTCAACGCACCGGTGTCCCCATCGGCCTCCTTCCCTGCGCCCACGGCGGCACATCCATGGACCAGTGGAGCCCCGCCCTGAAAGACAAACAGGGCGACTCCCTCTACGGCGCTACCTATCGCCGCTTCCTCGCCACCGGCGGCCGTATCCGCGGCATTCTCTGGTACCAGGGTGAGTCCGACGCCAGCCCCAAAGCCGTCGCCGCTTTCCCCGAAAAATTCGAAAAACTCATCTCCGCCTTTCGCCAGGATTTCCTCCAGCCCGATCTGCCTTTTTACTACGTGCAAATCGGTCGCCATGTCAACTACACCAATCAAGCCGAATGGAACGCCGTCCAGGAAGTCCAACGCAAACTCGAATCCCGAATTCCGAAAGTCGGCATGGTTCCCGCCGTCGATCTTTCGCTCGACGACGCCATCCACATCAGTACCGCGGATCACAAACGCCTCGCCCTCCGCCTGGCCAACCAAATTGCCCACGATCTCCACCCGGACCTCGAAAACTTCCGCCCCTACAAACGCGGCCCCCGCCCCGCAAACGCCAAACTCGAAGGCGACATCGTCCGAGTCCTGTTCGCCGAAGTCAACGGCAAACTCGTCTCCAGCGGCCGTCTCGGCGGCTTCTCCATTCACGATTCCCAAGGCGCTCCCGTCCCCGCCGTCTTCCGCGCCCAAATCGATCCCCGCGACGGGAATTCCGTCATCCTCAGCATCTCCGGTAAACTCCCCGATGGCGCCACTGTTCATTACGCCGCCGGTCGCGATCCGTACGCCAATCTCAATGACGAACTCGACATGGGCGCCCCTGCCTTCGGCCCTCTCCCCATCGAACGGTAGGCCCATCCGCCTGCGCTGGAACGATACCCTCCGCGACGGCCCCCGCCCCGCCATCGGCGGAGCCGCCATCCGCCGCCGCGAAATCCATCTCCATTCCTGCCTCCGCGACGACCCCGTGGAGCACTCCCGCATCCTCACCCACGAACTCTTCCACTTCGCGTGGACCCGCCTAGGCAATCCTCGCCGTGCCGCCTGGAAAAATCTCCTCCACAACGAACTCGCCGCCAACGCCAGAGGCGAACTCGGCTTATCCAGCCAGTGGCGCAAAGACCAATTACCCAAAGCCTTCAATAACTACGCCTGCGAAGCGTTCTGCGATACCGCCGCCGCCCTCTTCTCCACTTGCCGCGAGCACGAAGAATACACCCTCGCCAATCGCTGGCGCGCAAAGCGGGAAAAATGGTTCCTCGCCAATCTCCCAATGAAATACTGACAAGCCCCCCGCCAACGGAACAATTGAAGTTCGACTGGCGTCGAAACTACATGCCAGACCGCCTCACGTCCCTGCTCCTCAAGCTCTATCCCGAAGAGTGCCGCCAGTCCTCCGCGCCGCAAATCGAAGCCGATCTCTACCACCCCTGCGCCAACCGGTTCCTGGCCATTTTCGACATCGTCCGCACCGCACTCTTCCACCGCGCCTCCTCCCCTGGCCCCTACGTTTGGCTCGCCTCCATCATCCTCGCCGCCCTCGTCGTCGCCGCTTCCGGAACTGTCACCCTCCAAAGCGCCTATCGCCTCCTCCAGCCTAAACTCAACACCGCCGCCGAACTCTACGCCCTTCTCTTCTTCGCCGTCTTCATCGTCATACTCAGCGTTCTCCTCCTGGCCATCAACTGGCTGCAAAAATGCTCGAAGTCAAAGGCCTGACCAGGAAGCCGCCATCGCCGCCATGTTCTGCCTGGCCGTCGTCCCGGCGACGCTGATTGCCATGCCATTCCAATCCGCCGCCCTTGGCCCCGCAAAAACCGTCGCCGCGCTCCCGCTATTGGCCGCCATCAACGCCTGCCTGGTGGAATTCACCCTGCAAGCCGCCCTTCGCTGCGACCTACGCCCCCAGCCATACTCCCGCCGCTATCAGCTTCGTGCTGTTCATTACGGCGTTCTCAATCTACGCCTACGGGTACGCCGCAATCGCCGGCCAACTCATCCTGAAACCACTCCCATGGTTGATCGCCGCCGCGGCCTTATCAGCGATCTGGCTCGTCCTCCGCCGCAAGCGCAGAAGCCACTGGGGCCACGAACCATTCACCTTCGCCGACGACGGCGACACCACCGTCCAAGTCACTAACTTCGCGCCGGAGTAAAAGTCGCTATTCCCACTGTGCGAAAATCGGTGCCAACGTGACACCAGATTTACTTCTCCTCTCGGACCGCTTTCCCCGCTCCTCCCAGTACAATCCGGACTGGATCAAGTCCAGCGTCAGCGGCGGCGCACATTCACTCTGGCTGACCGAGTGGCTCACTGAAGCGCTCGATTTGCGGGCCGGCATGAGGGTACTCGACCTCGGCTGCGGACGGGCCGCTTCCTCAATCTTCCTTCGCCGCGAGTTTGGCGTCCAGGTTTGGGCAGCCGACTTATGGTGCAACGTATCGGAAAATGCTCAGCGCATCCACGATGCCGGGGTCGGGGACGGCGTCTTCCCAATCCACGCCGATGCCCGGGCGCTTCCATTCAGCCGGGACTTCTTTGACGCTGTTGTGTCCATTGACTCCTATTGCTACTACGGAACTGACGATCTGTACCTGAACTACGTCGCCCGGTTTGTGAAGCCGGAAGGCCAAATTGGAATCGCCGGCGCGGGCCTTATGAAGGAATTCGATGGTCCCGTTCCCGCGCATCTTCGCCAATGGTGGACCAACGATCTTTGGTGCCTGCATTCGGCGCCCTGGCTGCGCCGGCATTGGGAGCGGACGGGGATCGTGAATATCGATTTGGCCGACACACTTCCCGATGGATGGCAGCGCTGGCTGGACTGGCACCGCGTCGTAGCCCCCGGAAACGATCTCGAAATCAATGCCCTTGAGGCTGATCGAGGCGACTACCTTGGTTACGTTCGCCTCGCAGGTCGCAGGAATAGTCTCGCGGAGCTGCCGGATCTGATCGTTTCATTGCCCGCTGAGTACACGAAGATGCCTCTACTGCTGGCGTCGTAGAGGCCAATCCGTCCGATTTCGTTTCACAATTCTTCGGCGAGGGGCATCTCGATCACCGGCGATTCGGTGCGCCGCTCGCCGGTTTTGACTTCGCGGCCCATCTTCAACAGCAGGAAGGCGTAAACTTCGAACTGCGCCCGCGGAGGAGTTTACGCGCGTCGACGGCGGCCCCAAACGTCCGGGAAACCGGCCTCGCTCAAGAGTATGCGCTCTCGATAACATCGGGCGGCACTCGCAAGACGGAAATCGCGGGGAATACTGTAGACTGTCACTGAAGCAGGCAGATAACCGGCACCTTCAATACCGCCAATGACATCCGCAACAATCAAACTCTTTCTCCCGCGCGGAGATGCCAAAAGCCTTCGCACCGCCGAGATTTCGAACTGGACAGGCAAAGCCATTGCCGCGCCTCGCACTGAGCTCGACGACCTATTGGCTCGCGAAGAACTCGAAAAGGCCGGTGTTTATATTCTCATCGGCAGCGACCCGGCTACGAATGCCCCCCGCGCCTACATTGGTGAAGCGGAGGTTATCCGCGAGCGCCTAAAGCAGCACAGAACCAAGGAGTTTTCTTCGGCGATTGTCTTTGTCAGCAAGGACGAGAACCTGACGAAGGCCCACGTCAGATATCTCGAGAGCCGGCTTCTCGCAGAGGCCTCGCAAGTCAAGCGGTTCATTCTCGAACAGAATCAGGCGGGCGGATCGAGATTGCCCGAATCTGACCGCGAAGATATGGAGGTTTTCTTAGCCCATATTCGGCAACTCCTACCAGTCCTAGGGTCAGACATTCTCTCGCCGATTGCTCAACTTTCCGAGAATACGCTTCAAGGGGGGCTACTCTTCTGCCGAAACAAAGGGGCCGAGGCCAAAGGCCAGCGGACGGCGGGTGGATTCGTCATCTATCAGGGATCCACCGCCGTCCTGGGTCAACGGCCTTCGGCGGAAAGCTCTACCTTCATCTCGGAAAAACGTAAACAACTCGCCGCCGATGGAACACTGATCGAAAGGGAAGGATTCCTGCTATTTACCCGGGATGCTGAATTCTTGAGTCCTTCCGGCGCGGCAACCGTTATCCACGGCGGGACCGCGAATGGGCTCGTCGCTTGGAAGACGAAAGACGGAAAGACGCTCAAGCAACTGGATGAAGAACGTTAATTACTTCGCCCAACCAAACCGCGCCTCTTAAGCAGCCCGTCGACAAACGACAGCGAACGCCTTGAGCGCATCGAACACATCCTTGATCGAGTGGCCGCCCACCTCAGCCGTCCGTGCGCCCCTGGCCATCCTGGTCACAATCACTTCACCCGCCCAAACCCCGCCCCCTGAAACTGAAACCCATGTATCCCCGCGCGGTCATAATACTGCTGCGTGTTATGACTAACCCCCAACAAAATCTCGTATTCATGCGCCACTCCCAGATCCCGCAAATGCACATGCAGCTTCTCCGAATCCGGAAACGAAACGTCCTGCGTCCCGATCAATAGCCGGATCGCCAAATGCCCCAGCCGATTGAAATTCCGCCGCGCCAATGCAAACACATCGTCGTCTTCGGAATACCACTGCGCCAGCTTCGCCACCCACTTCTGCTGATCCGGCGTCACACCCAAAAAGAAATACCCATCCAACCGGATCCGCCCATACGTTCCCGCAATCGCCAGCACCGACCCAAACATCTCCGGATATTTCAGCGCCAGTTTCAA
>SHUN01000264.1 GCA_009697495.1 Bryobacterales bacterium
GGCGAGACTATGGCCGCATGACCGGAATGATAATCGGCGACGCCCCGAGGTTTGAGGACGTCATGGCGTCGATTGCTTCTCTTGAAGCGGAACTGAACCAATAACAGCAGAGGATTGGAATATCGGTCGAAAGCCGCCGATCTACGGTACTGTGTGCCGGACGATTGGACCTGAGCAGAGAGAGACCTGTTGCATGAGCAATTAACCAAAAACTTCGGTTCTTTTCCGGTCTGGGTATTAAAACGCCTGGAGGCCGCATCCTCTGAAGAATTACACACCTGGGCTAGGCGTATTCTCAGCCGCACAACGCTCGAAGAGACGCTTCGCTAAAATAAACGGCGAAGACATTCCATGCCGAGGCCTGTATACTAGCTGGCACGATGAAGCGAATTATTCTGCTCAGTTGCGGCGCGGCCGCGATGCTTTTTGGACAGGCGGCGTTGCCGATTAAGCTGGTCTCGGACTGGGTCAAATTGCCGAAGGGGATGCACATGGGCGAAACCTCCGGCGTGGCGACGGATAAGGAT
Source organism: Bryobacterales bacterium (assembly GCA_009697495.1). Classification (GTDB taxonomy): domain Bacteria; phylum Acidobacteriota; class Terriglobia; order Bryobacterales; family Bryobacteraceae. Next base: position 528 of record SHUN01000264.1, read on the forward strand.
GACAACGTCTGGGTGTTCAACCGCGGGAAAGCGCCGGTGCTGAAATTCGATAAGACGGGCAAGCTGCTGGATGCGTGGGAGAACCTTCCGGTGACGTCGTCGCACGGCATTAAGATCGATCCGGACGGGAACGTGTGGACCGTGGATGTGGCGGCGCACTCGGTGAAGAAATGGGCGCGGGATGGGCGGATGCTGATGCAGATTGGGAATCCTGGCGGCGCGCCGGGGAACAACGAATCGAAGGATGCGTTCAACCGGCCGACGGGAATATCGTTTGAACCGAACGGGGACTTCTGGGTCTCCGACGGCTACGTGAATTCGCGGGTGGTGAAGTTCAGCAAGAACGGCGAGTACATGATGCAGATTGGCGGGAAGAAGGGAACGGGGGATGGCGAGTTTGACATCGCGCATGATGTGGCTTTGGACAGCCGGGGGCGGGTTTATGTGGCGGACAGAGAGAATCGGCGGGTGCAGATTTTCTCGCCGGAGGGGAAGCTGATCACCAAGTGGACGCATTTGGGCTCGCCGTGGGGATTGGCGTTTAATGCCAAAGAGAACACCCTCTATATTTGCGATGGGTATGCGAACAAGATTACGAAAGTGAATTTGGAAGGCAAGGTGCTGGGGACGTACGGGCAGTATGGAAAAATTCCGGGGCGATTTGATTTCGTGCATCATATGGCGGTGGATTCGAGCGGGGCGATCTACGCGGCGGAAATCAAGAATTGGCGGGTGCAAAAATTCGCCTGGCAGAATTGAGTTACACTTTAGCAAGCGGATGGAGAGTCGAATCCGGGTACTTGTCGCGAAGCCGGGGCTGGATGGCCACGATAGAGGCGCCAAGGTTATTGCAAGAGCACTCCGCGACGCGGGTATGGAGGTCATTTACACCGGCCTTCGGCAGACGCCAGAAATGATCGTCCACGCCGCGATGCAGGAAGATGTTCAGGTGATTGGCCTTTCGATTCTCTCTGGCGCGCATTTGGCAATTGTCCCGCGCGTGCTGGAGCTCCTTAAGCAGAATGAAATGGAAGATGTTGCTGTCATTGTCGGGGGAATCATTCCCGATGAAGATAGCTGGAAGTTGAAACAGCTCGGTGTGGCGGCGGTATTTCCACCCGGTTCTTCTTTGGAAGAGATCGTGTCGTTTATTCGCTTGGCCGTCAGGCCTTCTTGAAGCCTTCACCGGGCGCTAGGATCCCATAAATGCAGGAACGTCAGAATATTGCTGTTTTTGTCGATTACGACAACATCGAGATTGGTGTGAAAAGCACGCTCCGCCGTGAGTTTGCTGTCTCTTTATGCCTCGATGCACTGAAGGAACGCGGCGACATTGTCGCCAAGTTCGCCTACGCCAACTGGGCGCGCCAAGAGGGCGCAGTACGCCAGATGGCGGAGAATGCCGTCCAGATGGTGCAACGGCTGCCATCCCCGCGCGGCGATAAGAACGGCGCGGATATTAACCTCGCTTTGGACGCTTTGGAGATGGCCTTCACGCACAAGAATGTGAACGCCTTTGCGATTATCTCCGGCGACAGCGATTTCATCCCGCTGGTGAATAAATTGAAGGCCTATGGCAAGACGATATTCATCGTCGGCGGCAAGGCGTTCACTTCAACGATTCTGCAGCAGAACTGCCACGAGTTTATATCGTATGAGTCGCTGCTGCAGGACGATACGAAGTTCGTGCCGCAGAATGTGCCGATGAATCGTCCGACGCCGATCCCGTCGGCAACGGCGCTATTGGCGGCGACAACCGCCTTGGCCGCCGCGAATTTGGAGAAGGGAATTCTGCCGCCGCCTCCTCCGCAATACGGCGACGCGAACCGGCGTGGCGGGCGTGGCGAACATCGGCGTCCGGCGCCGCTGGACTTGCCGCACGCGCTACCGCTTGTCGAACGCGCATTGGCCACGCTACGCCGCCGCGGCGTGCAGCCGCAGTTGGGGCTTTTGAAGAGCACGATGCTGCAGTTGGATCCCAGCTTCAATGAGCGGGCGTATGGCACGGGATCTTTCTCCGATTTCGTCGACAAGCTGGAGACCAACGGGTATCTGGCCACGACCGGTCCTGAGGGCCGCAAGACGATTGAAGTGAAGCAGGCTGCTGAGGCGGTTGCGGCACCGAAAAAGGACGAGGCGCTGGCGATGTTGCGCCAAGTGGTCGACATTTATAAGTTGGATTTGGAAGACGGCGCCACGGCCGATATTCTGGCTGGCTGGATGACCAAGATCCATCCGACGTTCGACGCGCAAAAGTATGGTTTCCAGTCGTTCGGCGAGTTCCTGAACTTCGCGCAGGACAACTACCTGGTTCGGGTGGAAGCGGACGCGGTGCGCGGCCTAATCGCCTATCCGGGGGCGGAACTGCCGGCATCCGGAGCGGCGCGCGAAGCCGTGCCGGAAGCAAAGGCCGCGGCGGTATCGGCATCGGTGGAGAGCGATCAAGCTCCTGTCGAGTCGATCGCCGTGCAGCCCATGGAGGCGCTGGAAGAGGACGAAAAGCCCAAACGAATGGCGCCCAGGAAACGCGCGCCGGCCAAGAAAGCCGCAACCGCCGCCGTTTCAACGGCGGTCCGCCGTCCGCGCGCCCGCAAACCGGTGGAGTAAATCATGATCGAACGCTACAGCATTCCTGGCGCGGTGGTGCCGCGTGGGCCTTATTCCCACGCGGTGCGGGCCGGCGATTTCATTTTCGTCTCCGGGCAAGGGCCGCTTGACCCGGCGACGAATGACTTTTCATTCGGCTCGATTGAACACGAGACTCGCATCGTGTTGAACAATATTAAATTGATACTGGAAGCCGCCGGAGCGTCGTTGACCGATGTTGTGAAGTGCTCCGTATTCCTGAGGAGTGGGGGCGATTTTGCCGCCATGAACGCGGTTTTCGGAGAGTTCTTCGGCGAGCAGAAGCCGGCGCGTACGACGGTGGAATCGAAGTTCGCCAATCCCACGATGAAAGTGGAGATTGACTGCATCGCCTACCAGCCGAAGGCGTAGAATGAGCGGAGCCTCAGCCCTGGTTTTGATCGACCTGCAAAAGGCGATTGACGATCCGGGCTGGGGGGTGCGTAACAATCCGTTCGCGGAGGCGCGGGCGGGGCGTTTGCTGGCGTTGTGGCGGCAATTGGGCCGGCCGATTTTCCATATTCGTCACGATTCGCGCGACTCCAACTCGAAGTATCGTCCGGGTCAGCCGCTGCATGATTTCAAGCCGGAGACCGCGCCGTTGGAAGACGAAACGGTTCTCGGCAAGACGACTTGCAATGCGTTTGTCGGCACGGATTTGGCGGAACGGCTTCGCGCCGCCGGGGCTTCGCGCGTTTTTGTATGCGGCGTGATTACCAACAATTCCGTAGAATCCACCGTGCGCGCCGGTGGTGATTTGGGGTTCGCCATGCATCTGGTTGAGGACGCCTGTTTCACTTTCGGGAAAGGCCGGTTTACGGCGGCGGAGGTGCATGAGATGTCGCTGCTGAATCTGGATGGGGAGTACGCGGTGATCACGACGTCGGAACGGGTGGCTGCGGAATTTCACTGCGGCTGAACGCCTTTCCAGCAGGCGTGAGATTGCGGGCCGAGACCCTTTAAGACAGTTGGCGTGGGTGCCGCGTCTGGCGGCGAAGGCAGCTTGGCGGGGTAACTAGTCGGCGGTGTCGACACGCGGCAACGCCTTAAGCGCCACATCTGGAGCCAGAACAACGACCACGGGGTTCAATCGCGGACCGTCTGCGAACCGGTTCGGCTTGGCTCTTGTATAGTCGAAGCGGTATTCAGAATCGACGTCACCGCTTAGCCCGGGAGGATTTGTTTTATCTTTCTTCTTCATGTTGGTAACAGAGAATTGGCCGCGGCGGAAGCTCAATAAAGCGCCACGCCCTCCCAGCAGGCGTGAGGTTTCAGGCCCAGGGCCTTGACGACTGTCGGGGCCATGTCGATGCCTCGGGCGCGTCTCTTGATCTCGCCTTTGGCAATGCCGGGGCCGGCGAAGATCAGCGGCGTTTCCAGTTCATTCGTCGTGTCGTTGCCGTGTTTGGTTCCGGTGCCGCCGTGGTCGGAGACGAGTACGATCAGCGTGTTGTCAATTGGCACCGCGGCGGTGAGTTGGCCAATCAAGCCATCGACCACTTCCACGGCGGCCCTGTATTCCGGGCCTTCCCACGTCTTGCCGTGGCCGGCGTGATCGACGTCATCCAAGTGCACGAACAGGAGCAGAGGCTTGTTTACTTTCCAGTAATCGATGGCGGCGGCCGTGGCGGCGGGCGATCCTTTTACGTGCTGAACAAGGGTGGCGGAATTCTTTTCGACGAGGCGGCCAAAGCCCGGCCAGTCGTGAATGGCGGCCAGGGTTGCCTGCGGCCGCTGCTGGTGGATGACGCCGAAAATGCCGGGGAAAATGCCATCCGGCCCTTTGCAGGCGGGGTCGATCTTGAAGTTGAAGCGTTCCCAGTCGTTCGAATGGACGCCATGCATCTCGGGCCCGGCACCGGATAGCAGCGACATCCAGTTTGGGGAACTCACGGTTGGCATCACGCCGCGGGATTTCAGCGTCCAAGCGCCGCGTTCCATGAGTTTGTGGATGTTGGGCGTGGCGGCGTTGCGGACGCCGTCGGACGAAAGGCCGTCGACGCCGATGATGAGGACGTGGGAAACAGCGGCGGCGAGGAGGAGGGTCATGTCAAATGGGAATATACCGAACGTTCAAAATCGCCCATCATGCCCATCGCCGCGTCATCGCAGAAGGGCAGGAACTGCATCATAATAACCGCGCCGATGCCGCGCTTCGGATCGATCCAGTAGAAAGTATT
>SHUN01000265.1 GCA_009697495.1 Bryobacterales bacterium
TAACCGTCAAAAACGGCGCCGTTACGCTGGTTGGCGATGCCGCCAATTACCCGGAGAAATGCGCCGCCTCCCGGGCCGCCTGGCGCGTTGCCCACGTGCAATCGGTGGCCAATAATCTCCGCGTCGATCTGCCCTTTCCTTCTGAACGCGGCGACGACGACATTGCCCTCGCCGCCATGTCGCTTCTGGAATGGAACTGCGTCGTGCCGCAAACTGTCGAAGTGCAAGTCGCGGCCAGCGTGCTCACACTCTCCGGCGCCGTTCCCTGGCAGTATCAGAAGGAGGAAGCCGAACGCGCATTAACTGTCCTTACCGGCGTCAAGGGTATTAAGAACGAAATCAAACTCCAGCCCGTTCCGCACGCCGCCGATGTCCGGCCGCAGATCGACGAAGCCATCAAACGCAGCGCCCTGGTCGATTCGTCCCACATCAAGGCCCACGCCGCGCACGGAGTGGTCAGCCTCCGCGGCGCCGTCCGCACCCGCGCCGAATTTGAGGAAGCCATACATGCCGCCTGGGCCGCTCCCGGAGTTACAATCGTCGAAGACCACATCACTATTGGCTAACCAGTAGGCTTCTCGAAAATGGCACCCGTCTCGGCCCCTATGAAGTCACCGCCCAACTCGGCGCGGGCGGCATGGGTGAAGTCTTATCTGTCGCTCGACGGAGGCCAAAACGCCGTCACCGTCGATCTCTCCGGACTGCGCCCTGTGCCCTGTGCTCGGACGGCCGAAGCTCTTGTTCACGTCGAGGACCGGCGGCAACGTGAACGGCGACCGCTTTGCTGTCACCCCGGACGGCAAGGAGTTCCTCGTCCCCAGCCCGGCCCGGCCGGGAACTCAAACCCAATCCATCCACATCATCACCAACTGGCAGCCTCCCGCTTCCAAGTCCTAAAGCTCCACCAATTTTCCGTCCGGTTATTCCGCTTCGTTGTGCCCGCGGCGCAAGATGTTGACTTCGACGATAATCATCCCCGCCGCGGCATCGTTTCCTCATCCTTCCGCACCTTTTAGCGAACCCGTTCCAACACCGTCGATGATATATTGAACCCAAAGGAAACGCCATGCCCCTCTCCCGCCGCCACTTCTTCTACGGTTCCCTCCTCGCCGCCAGCGCCAAAGCTGCCACCCTCAAATCCCCCTCCGAAAAGCTCAACATCGCCGCCATCGGCTCCGGCGGTAAAGGCTTCACCGATCTAAACGGCTGCGCGGGCGAGAACATCGTCGCGCTCTGCGACCCCGATGACCAACGCGCTGAACGCGCCTTTAACAAGTTTCCCAACGCCCCCCGCTACAAAGACTTCCGCGTCATGCTCGACAAGCAGAAAGACATCGACGCCGTCCTGGTCTCCTGCCCTGACCACATGCACGCCACCGCCGCCATGTGGGCCATGGCCCGCGGCAAACACGTCTACTGCCAGAAACCCCTCACCCGTACCGTCTGGGAAGCCAATCAGCTCACCGCCGCCGCCGCCAAATACGGCGTTGCCACGCAGATGGGCAACCAGGGCTACTCCAACGCCGGCGCGCGCGAATGCGCCGAGATCATCTGGAGCGGGGAGATCGGCAACGTCACCGAAGTCCACGCCTGGACGGACCGCCCCGGCCGATACTGGCCGCAAGGCCCCAACGTTGAGCCCAAAACCGAAGCCGTCCCCGCCCATCTCGATTGGCAGGCCTGGCTCGGCGCATCCCCGGACCGCCCATACAGCCCCGCCTATGTCCCACGCACTTGGCGCGCCTTTCCCGAGTACGGCTGCGGCGCCATCGGCGACATGGCCTGCCACATCATGGGCACGCCCAACATGGCCATGCGCCTTAGCCTCACCGGCCCGGTGAGCGTCGAGTGCTTGAAGAAGGAGGGCGAGAGCAAGTACACCTATCCGCACCAGGCCGTCATTCGCTTCGACTTCCCGGCGCGCGGCCCCATGCCGCCCGTCAAGGTCTTCTGGTACGACAGCCTGAAGGCCATGCCGAAATTCGATGGCGTTCCGGCGGGCGAACTGATCGGCGACAAGGACAACAACGGCAGCCTCTTCATCGGCGACAAGGGCATGGTGACCACCGGTTGTTACGGGGAGCGCACCCGCCTCCTGCCGAACGCAAAGATGCAGGATTACAAACTTCCCCCGCCCCTGCTGACACGTTCCCCCGGCCACTATCGCGACTGGATCCGCGCTGCCAAAGGCGGTGACGCGGCCTGTTCCAATTTCGCCGTCGCCGGCCCCTTCGTCCAATGGATGCTGCTGGGCGTTATCGCCATGAAGTATGAAGGCAAACTCGATTGGGACAACGCCGCCGGCCGCTTTACGAATAACAAAGAAGCCAATCAGTGGCTGAAACCGGTGTTCCGAAAAGGCTGGCACTTCCTCGGCTAAAATAATCCGTGCCAACGACCAATTTAATCTCGCCCCGCCCTACTTCAAATCCGCCGCCCAGTTGACTAATACATGAATGCCGGCTTTTTCGGTTTCCGTTGGCGTCACCGGCTCCGGAATCAGGAATCGCTGCCCATCGGCGGTCACGGCAAAGACGGGGAAAAACGATGGTCCGCCGGTCTTGAAAAGGAGCGTTGGCGTTCCCGCAACGAGATTCGGACTTGTGCTGATTTCGGCGCTAAAATACGATCCGTCCCCGGTGGCGTACAGGACTTCCTTCCCGTTCTTTGCCCAACGCGGATTCATTCCCCCGTCAGTGGACACCTTGCGTTTGATCGCGAAGGAGGGGAAAGACGCCACGTAGACATCGCTCGGTCCGGCCTCCGCGGAAACGTAGGCGACATACTTCCCGTCGGGCGAGAAGCGAAAGTTAGTCTTGCTATAGGGCGTCTCCAGAATCATTTTCGGCTTTGCCCCTTCACCGGGCGTGAACAGGGAAAGACCGGTCCCTTTTTGGCTGCTGATAAGCACCGACCGGCCGTCGGGCGTCCAGTCTTCGGCGAAGTATGTGTCGGGCAGCAGTTCGGTCACCTTCCCGGAGGCGACGGCGACCTCCCGGATGCCGCCGGAGTTCTTGGAGATTGCCAGCCGCTGGGAATCCGGTGTCCAGTGAGGAAAGGCAAATATCGAATTTTGGGTGTCGCTGGTCATGCGAGTCATCACGCCGGTCGCAAGATCCATCACCCACGTATCTGCTAGTGTCCCGACGGCGCCGGTTCCGCGGTTGAATACGGAGACGCTCTTTCCGTCCGGAGAAATCGCCGGGCTATAGATATGACCCGGCTTGCCGGCTAAGCCCAGGGGCTTGCCGCCGCGGTCGTACCAAGTGAGTTGCCGTTCCTGCCCCAGTGAGCCGCTGCGATACGCCAGGACGCCATTTTGAGAAAGGCCGAACGAACTGCGGCCATTGATGGAATTGTTCGGGACGTTTTCCGCCACCATCATTGGATCACCCTCCGCCTGGAACGTCTTCGCGTTCAGGCGCAGAGCGAATAGCGTGCCTTCCCGCCCGAAGAGCAAAAATCCCGGCGGGGTCCACATGGCGCGGATCGAATTCTCCATGACGCGAACCCGCTTGGCGGAACCAAGTTCCTGGACGTAGATGGCGCTCCTGGCGGCCGTTTTGTTCCGCGAAAGGTAGAGCACGTGGCGGCCGCCGGGCAGGAACTGCGGCCATATGTGTTCGATCTCGTCCGGTTCCAGCGTTGTGGCCGGAGCGGGAGCGCCCCCCGTTGCGGGAACCCGCATCAGGCCCGCGCCCGCGCCTCCAGGCGCAAAGACGATGACGCCGCCAGCGCCCCATGCGCCGCCATGCGTGCCGAGGTTGTCAGTCGGCACGGTACAGATGGTTTGTACGGACCCGCCGGCGGCGGCCATGCGTTTCAGCGTATTTTCCGCGAAAAATCCGATGAACTGTCCGTCGGGAGACCAGAACGGAGCGTTCGCCGATTCGCTCTGATCCAGACGCCGCGCTGGTGTCGAGCTGAGCGAACGGATCCAAAGGTTTTGCCGTCCGGTCGTCGTGTCGGCAACTGCAAACACCAGGTTGCGACCATCGGGCGAGGGCGCAAAGTTGGGGGCCGCCGCCCCAAGAGAGTGGCAAGTCCCCTCCGGCAGCGGTACCACGAAATGCGCGACGCCGGGACCGGGCTCGGTCTTGTTCGGCCAAAGCCAGACGGCGGCGCCGATTGCCGTCAACGTCGCCAACCCCGCCACTGCCCATGGAAGTAGATTCCGGCGCGCGGCGGCCGCCGCGGCGGCGGGGAGAGGCTCCTCCAGCAGCGGCCGCGCGTCGGCGATATCGCGCAGGCGCTTCCGGGCGTCCTTGATCAAACACAGCCGGACCAGACGGCGGAATTCGGGCGGGAGTTTTTCGAGATCGGGCTCCCGAGTCAGCACCGCGGCGAGGCTGTCGGAGACAGTCGGCCCCGCGAAAAGCTGCTCGCCGGTCAGCAGCTCATAGAGCACCGCGCCAAACGCCCAGATGTCGGCGCGCTTATCCACTTTCTGCCCGCGCGTCTGCTCCGGCGACATGTAACCGGCCGTGCCCATGATCTCCCCGGCCATGGTCGCGCGCATCGTGAGCGTCGGCGAAGTCTCCGGATTGCCTGTCGGCTCGGACTCGCCCAGCAGCGCCTTGGCAATCCCGAAATCGAGTACTTTCAAATGCCCATCGGGAGTCACAAGAATGTTAGCCGGCTTCAGATCGCGGTGGATAATTCCTTTGTCGTGAGCGTACTCCAACGCATCGATCAACTGCCGGACGAGCGGCATCGCCTGCGCGGCGTTGAGCGGCCCGGCGAGCGGCGCGCCCTCCACCAGTTCCATGACGATGGCGCGTTCTTCGACGCCGTAAATGGTGGCGATGTTCGTGTGGTTGAGCGCCGCCAAAAGCTGCGCTTCCCGCTTGAAGCGGAGCATGCGATCGGGATCGGAGGCAAACGCGGCGGGCAGCACTTTGATGGCGACTTCGCGGTTAAGCTTCGTATCCACCGCGCGGTACACGGCGCCCATGCCGCCTTCGCCGAGCTTGCCGGTGATCTTGTAATGGGCGATGGTATCAGGCGCGTTCATTGGAATGATTGATTGTATCGTGTCTTTGTTTGAGATTTTTCTGTCGCGGCGTTTGGAGAAATTCCCCTCGACGCCGAGATCGACGTCGAGTTCCTCATTCACGTCGAAGCCGTGTCCCGCTACCGTCCCAGCGTCATCGACCATCAAGTGGATTATATCCGCGCCAGTGTTTCCAAATAAAGGTTACCGTGCCGCAGTTACACCTGAATTATGCACAGGATCAGCGCCCGAGCTCTGATTCTGCTCGGTTGCCGCGACCGGTAATTGAGTAAGTCAGTTCGATTGTTGTAACTTCACCTC
>SHUN01000266.1 GCA_009697495.1 Bryobacterales bacterium
ACCATGCAGGATATCTTCGGACTCCAGCCTCGAACGAGATTCCTTGCCAACGCCCGCGCCATGAACAGCGTTTTCACCGCGGAGGCGAAAGGCGACCCCTACGCTGCTATCGAGCCCAACATCAAACTCGACGACATGAACCCGCCCGCCAGCGCGCTGAGCGGCCGTGAAAAATGGGCCACGCAGGCATCCGCCAGAATGAACTGGAACGACCTTGACGACGTCCCCTCGGATATCCTCAATCGCATCTTGTGGTGGGACGCAAAGGGTTTCCAAACACCCTATCCAAAATAGCCTGAGCCAACCAACTGTTTGCCCCGAGAATACTCCTTCGCGCGCTCCGTTCATCGCCGTGATCGCCGCGGGCGTTGTCTTTCAGCCGCCATCGGATACGCTTTCAATATCGGCGTGGTCCGGGCAGAGCCCCGGATTTCGCCCATCGCCTTCCGGAAGGGCACTCCGTGGCCGAGGCAATTCGATGCTCAACCGGCGCAGAGATTACGGCCAGGATTCGTGTCTCGGCTATTTTGGCACGGAGTGCCCGAGGATGGGCAAAAGCGGCTGGAGCGCTAATATGTGGCTGCCCAAGCTACGCCCAGTTGAAGGCCAACACGGGCTGGTGTGTATTGGCAGTAACGCGTTGATTCATGAGTGCTGGATCAATTCCGCCGGTTTGGGCGTACACCCCCATCATTGCCATCGGCACATTCCCCGCGCTCAACCCGGTCTCCAGGCTCGGCGCTCATGGCGCTTCAAAAGCAGCCGTCATCTCGCTGATCCGCACCATCGCCGAAGAGAACCGCGAGCATGGAATCCGCGCCAACGTTGTGTCGCCAAACCCCATGGACACCCCCGCTAACCGCGCCTCCACGCCAGAGGCCCACCCTGTTAAATCCGCCAACGTCGCCAGCCTCCTCGTCTGGCTTGTCAGCGACGCCGGTGCTGAAGGCAACGGCGTTCCCGGTCGCGGATTGGAGCGCTCGGGCTCCTTTTCGGTTAAAAGTAGATTTTCGCCGCCACCATGATGCGCCGAGGGGTTCCCGATTGTCCAGTGATCATACCGATGGTCCGCGAGAGAATCGCGTTGCCAGGCATTCCCGGATTCATGGTGTTGAAGAGATTCTGCGCTTCCATGCGCAACTGCAAAGACTTGCCTTCCCACGGCAATGGGACGCTCTTCAATAACGACAGATCCCACTGGGAGAATCCGGGGCCGCGGAAGTTGGGCTGTGTGGATGGCGCGTCGCCGATCTCAAAATCCCGGACGACGCGAATCGCATTGGCATTCAGGTAGGGCGTATAGCCAGGCGCGCCTTCGAGCGCGGTCTTCCCGTTAACGCGGTTGTCCAGGTCCACGCCAGGGACGATCACCGGCTGAGAGTCGCGGCCGTGGCCGATATTGTACCAGTTCGATCCCAAGCCGCCGACAGTGTTGGAGGGAGTCCGCACTAGGATCGGGAATCCGCCGCGTACAGTGGTAGTTCCTGCCATTGTCCAGCCCCCAACAATCTGCCGAGCGACCTGCGCGCCGAACGAATCTCCCTCGTTCAAGTACTTTCGTCCCCTGCCGAATGGCAGATCAATCGAGTAGTTGAACAATAGCTTGTGCGTAATGTCGCTCGTCGCGACGCCGTAGGTATTCGACACCGGCAGGCCACCCTGCGGATAGGGCATGCCGAAGCCGCCATCGTAGGAGCCGACATCATTCAACAGCTTAGAAAACGTGTAGTTGATGAGAAACCCAAACCCCCGAGAGAATCGATGCTCCGCCTGCACGTAGCCCGCATGGTAGTTCGAGGTTCCCAGCGGCTCGCCCAACGTCCAGATCTCCGTCCATAGCGGATTTCGCTGGAACAGCCGGCCAAAGGGGATGTTGCGAGACCCCACACCGGTGAACTCCGGCACAAAGCCGAAGTAGGGGTTGGAGACCTGGTTATTCAGCTTCAGTCCCAGCGGCCCGATCTTGTGATACGCATCCGGCAGAATATGCTCTCCCGTTCCGAGATAGTAAGGCAGCCTGCGTCCGAGATTGCCCGTATAGTTCGCTTCCACTAACCACGCATTCGCGCCGCTACCGATTTCTCGTTGTAGACCGAAGTGAAAGGCGTGCTCATATCCGGGACTGAGATTCGTCGCCGAGGAAACAAACCAGTTCCCCATCACGCTGCGGTTCAACGCATCGACATCGCGCGTCAGCCGCACTAGCCCGGCGCCGCCCGGCATGGGGTTCGAGAATCGCAGGGGGAACGTCACGCCGCCGTCGGCGGTTCCGCCTTGGATCAATCGCGCCGCATCGCCGTAGCCGATGTTCCACGGAGATCCGTTCAAATGGAAACTTCCCGTCAGCGTCATCCAGATCAGGCCATACCCGGCCCGGACTACCGTCTTCGGATTCACCGACCACGCCACGCCAAGGCGCGGCCCAAAGTGATTCTTCGGCACTTGTTGCATCGACCGGCCGGGGTACTCTTTCGTTCCCATCAGAGCTACGCGTCCGTAGATCCCTTTTTCCGTCCACTCCGGCGTCGGAGCGTTTGCGCCGGTAGCCTGCGCTTCGGCCAGCGCCTGGTTCCAGTTCCAATTTGCCGTCGCTCTCACTGGCCATTTGTAGTCCCGGTCCCAAAATGTTTGGCGATCAAAGCGTTCGGTACGCGCTGGTTCAATGTCCCATCGAAGACCCAAATTGATCGTCAGGTTCTTCCGCACTTTGTAATCATCTTGAACAAACGCGCCATGATAGTTCTGCAGTGACGCCGGTCCGGCGAGTTGCGTTCCGCTGCCGCCGCCCACCACGCCGAGCATCCAGGAAGCGAGTCCGGAACCGAAACCGCTATTGGGAGCGTCAAAATACTGGGAAGTGGCACTACGAATGCTCGCTGTCGAAAACGTTCCGCCAGAATAAATGTTCGAGTAGTAGCGCCGATGTTCGTAGCCCGCCTTAACGGTGTGGCGGCCCGCCTGCTTCTGCATAGAAAATTGGCCGGAGTAGGTCGTGTCACGGTTGTCCGTGACGCTGCCGCCGCCGATGCCCGTAACCGTGTCCGCCGTCCCGAGCGTCGGAACCCGGCCCTTCGATGTTCCGATTAGATTTTGTACCTCCGGTGCCAGATTCCAACCGGACGAGTCCGCTTCCACTTGCCCCCCGGCAAAGGCCTTCGACCGCACCGCGCCCAGCTTGAAATTAAATATGGTCGTCGGATTGATGAGATAGCTATGATCAAACGCAGTGGTAAATGCCATATCATCATTGGTATTCACCGGCTGCAGCGCGGAGAGCCAGCGGCGGCTCGCCGAGAACTGGTCGAAGTAAGTGAGCGTGAAGTGGCTGTTGTGCGCCGAAGACCAGTTCTGGTCAAGCCGACCAGTCCAGCGATTGTTATCGAGCGGCGTGGTGGCCGAGCCAACGAAGTTTTGATCGTGGGAAGAGTTGGGTCGGGCCGTCTGGTTCGCCTTCGGATAGAAACCCATGTAGATCTTCGAGAGCGGATCAAGGCGGCTGGCAGGAAGGCGGTTTCCGGGGAATGCGTCGCGCACGACGCGCCCGGCCACGGCTCTCGCGGTCAACGGATCGAAGATCTTGGCCGGTATCCCGCTGTCGATCAGGGTCTGCGAAAAGTCACCTTCGCGCTCCAGATCGCTGGGTACACTCGCCAACTGCGCGTTAGAGCCGGTGCGGCGTCGCGTGGCTTCGTAGTTCAAGAAGAAAAACGATTTGTCCTTGCCACTGTAGAGCTTGGGAATTGATAACGGACCGCCGATCGCGCCGCCGAAGACGTTGTCGTGAAAGACCCCCTTGGCCCGGCCGAATCGATTGGAGTTCCAGTCATTCGCATTCAACTTGTCATTGCGAAAAAACTCGTAGAGCGAGCCGTGATATTGGTTGGTGCCGGCCCGCGTCACCAGTGTGACCACGCCGCCAGAGAGGCGTCCGTATTCCGCCGAGAGCCCGTTCGTAATCACCTTGAACTCGCCAACGGCTTCCATCGAGGGTATTGAGGGCGGTACATCATGGCGGAATCCAGTGGTCACCGCCACGCCGTCAATGATGTACTCCGCTTTCGCCGTGCGGCCTCCGTTGATTCGGAAATCCGACGAGTATCCCTGTTGATCCGCGGTTCCGTTCACGTTCGGCGCCAGTTGCGCGAATGCCAACGGGTTCCGGTTGTATTGCGGCAGTTCCTGAATACGCCGATTGTCGATCACCAGGCCCGTCTGGGCGTCGTCGACGCGCAGCAACGGCGTCTCCGCCTGCACGTCTACCGACTGTGTTTGCGCGCCCAACTCCAGCCTCACGTCGATTCGCACTCTGTCGTCAAGTCGCAGCAGGATATTTCGCTGCGTGCTGGACCGAAAACCCTCCTTCTGCGTTGTCAGCACATAGGTGCCTGGCTGCAACACGGGAAGCAGAAACAACCCCTGCTCATTTGTCGTCGCCGTTCGCCTGACGCCCGTCGTTTCACTGTTGACCGTGATGATCGTATTGGGCACTGCGGCACCGGAAGCGTCAGTCACCTGTCCGGATATTTGAGCTTGCTGTCCGAAGGCCAGTGTGACGGTTAGTAGCGCAATTGCCGCGAGCCGAGAGGGCAACTTCATTTCGATCATTCTCCTGCGTAGTTTTGAACCTATGTTTTTGTATCACCGGGGGACTAGGAAGTCAATCGTTCCACCTTCTCCGTTGGTTTTCGATTCGACTATTTTGAATTTCGCCGCCCCTGGACGCCCATCGCGCCGTGCTGCGGGCAAGTCGACATCTCTATCGCGCCCGATGAAATTGAAAACCCATCCATCACCCCCGGCTCCAAGCACGCTGACAGTGTTCAGCTTCTAGGGGTGTGTCGGAGATAAGCTCCGCCCATTCGCCAGGGCAGGGCATCGCCACAGAGCAAAAACTGGACCTTTTGGTTTCAATAACCGAGTATCACTAACGACATCGGCAGTTTTCATCGCCTGGTCGCTTAGCGAGTCCAAATCGTCGCAAATGGCCTTCAGAGGCCGCGAAACGGTCTCCGCGACCTATGTCAGGCCGTTTCCGGCGACCACCCCGAGCGGTACAGCTTCAGGATGTTGCCCGTCAGGCAAATCAGTTTCCACTCCAGGCGCACACTGGCCATACCGCGGAAACTGAACCGACGGAATCCCCGCCGTTCCTTGATCTGTCCAAAGACCGGTTCCACGATGGCCTTGCACATTTTGCAGATTGACTTGCCTGCCTCGGTCCGCAGTTTGTGCGCCATCGCCTCTTTGGGCGTGGCCGCCTCCGGCGGCGGCCCGGTCTCCATCGCCAGCTTCTCTCC
>SHUN01000267.1 GCA_009697495.1 Bryobacterales bacterium
ATGGCGCCCTTGCTGAACTTCGCCGCCATTTTCATCATGGCCATCATGGATCCGCCGGTCATCCGCGAGCTCTGGTCATACCGGAAATCGGCCAATGTAAAGGGCGCGCAAAGCGCCAACAGCAGCCCAATTGTTTGCAGACGTTTCATCACGAGAAGCTCCTAGGTTCATCATACGGCAAGAGTCCTGTACAATAACGCGTATTCCCCCATCGTTTCCATCAAACTATTTACATGGCCGATCTCGTCATCCGCCCCTCCATCAAGGGCATCATTCTCTGGTACGTCCTCAGCGTTTTTCTGCTGATTGGCATCGTGGTCTTCTTGCAGACCCGCGGCTTCCAACCCGTCGAACTCTGGGCACTGCTCGTCTTCCCGCTGGCCATCGATCTATGGGCCGCCCTAAAACACATCCGGCTCAACTCCCGCAGCCTCACGCTGCACGGGGACATTCTTCGTTACGAAGACGGACTCATCAGCAAAACCCAGCGCAATATCATCCTCGACAAAATCAGCGACGTCAACGTCGCCCAGTCCATAGGCCAGCGGCTCGTCGGCGTCGGCGACCTCTCCGTCGAAGCCATGGGCGAATCCGGCAACATTACTCTTGAAAACGTGGACCGCCCCCGTCAGGCCGCCGACGCGATCCTCGACGCCATGCGCCAGTCCCGCAAATCCAATCGATAAAAACTTATGAGCGAATTCTTAAAAGGCAAAACCGCCGTCATCACCGGAGGCAGCCGCGGCCTCGGAAAGGCCATGGCGCTCGCCCTTGCCGCTGAAGGCGTCAACATCGCCCTCGCGGCGCGCGACGAAGCAGCCATGGCCGATGTCGCCCAACTCATTGAAGCCGCCGGCGCGCAAGCTGCCTGCTTCAAAACAGACGTCACTGACGAAGCCGCCGTCGCCAAACTTGGCGAAGATGTCATCGCCCGTTTCGGCGGCGTCGATATTCTCATCAACAACGCCGGCATCAATATCCGCAAACCGGTGCATGAGTTCACGCTCGAAGAATGGCGCCTCGTCAACGACACGAACGTCACCAGCGTCTTCCTGCTCTGCCGCGCGTTCGTCCCCTGGATGAAGGGCAAAGGCTACGGCCGCATCGTGAACATGACATCCATCATGAGCCACGTTTCGCTCCCCGGCCGCACGGCGTATTCGACATCCAAAGCCGCCCTGCTGGGCTTCACGCGCGCCTTAGCGCTTGAACTCGCCAGCGAAGGCGTCACCGTCGTCGGCATCAGCCCTGGGCCATTCGCCACTGAAATGAACCTGCCGCTGATGAACAACCCCGAGGCCAACGCCAAGTTCCTTTCCAGCATCCCCGTTGGCCGCTGGGGCAAGGTGGAGGAGATCGGCCAACTCGCGCGCTATATCTGTTCCGAGGACGCCGGTTTCATCACCGGGACGGACATTCTCATCGATGGCGGGTGGTGCGCCCAATGAAATACCTGCCGATCTTTCTGGCGTGCCTTGCCCTCGCCGGCTGCCAGAAAACCACCAAACGTGTCATCGCCGTCGTTCCCAAAGCAACGTCACATTTCTTCTGGCTCTCTGTCCAAGCCGGCGCGCTCGCCGCGGGCGAAGAGTATGGCGTCCAAATCGAATGGAACGGCGCCGCGTCGGAAACCGAATATCCACGCCAGATCCAGATCGTCGACAGCTTCATCTCCCGCCGCGTCGACGGCATCGCTCTCGCCCCCACGGAACGCAAGGCCCTCGTCGGCGCCGTTGACCGCGCAGCGAAAGCCGGCATTCCGCTAACGATTTTCGACTCCGGCATCGACTCGGAAAACTTCATGAGTTTCCTCGCCACCAACAACTATGAAGGCGGTCAGATGGCCGGGCGCGCGCTGGCCCGTTTGCTGAACGGCAACGGCAAAGTCGCCATGGTGCTGCACGCTCCGGGCAGCGGTTCCACGATGGACCGCGAACGCGGCTTCGAAGATGTCATCAAAGCCGAATTCCCCGGCATTACGATTGTCGCCACGCAATTCGGTCTGTCGGATCGCTCCAAAGCCATGGCCGCCACGGAGAACATTCTCACCGCGCACCCCGCATTGGACGGCCTCTTCGCTTCGTCGGAGCCGTCGAGTATGGGCGCATCGCTGGCGTTAAAGTCCCGTTCGCTGGGCGGAAAAGTGCATCTCGTCGCGTTCGATTCGAGCGACGGCATGGTGGACGATCTCAAAGCCGGCGTCATCGCCGCCATGGTCGTCCAGGACCCCTACCGCATGGGGCACGACGCGGTGAAAACCATCGTCGACAAGCTCAACGGACAGACGCCGCCCAAGCGCATCGATCTCAGCGCCCGCGTCATCACCAAAGGCGATCTGGATAAAATGGAAGTGCAGCGTCTGCTCGTACCCATCGTAAAAAAGTAATGACAGCCATTCCCGAATCCATTCAAAACGCCGCGTCACTCGACGAAGCCTTAAACCAGACATTGAAGCAATTCGCCGCCGACAGCGGGACCATTCATCTTCTGGACGCCGCCGCCGGCCTGCTGCATTTGAAGGCCGCCAGCGCCGGTATCCCGGAGTTCGTTCTGCAAACCGTGCGCACCGTCCCGGTAGGGAAGGGAATGGCCGGGCTCGCCGTCGAGCGCGCCTCACCCGTCACCGCCTGCAACATGCAAACCGACGTTTCCGGCGATGTCCGGCCCGGCGCGAAGTTAACGGGGCTCGAAGGAGCCATCGTCGTCCCGATGCTGCAGCAAGGCCGCGCCGCCGGTGCCCTCGGCATCGCCAATCGCGCCGAGCGCACGTTCACCGATGACGAACAGCAACTCCTTCTAGCCATCGGCGAGCATCTGGCGGCCAAGCATGGCTGATCCATTCTATGTCGTCGAACACAAGGCCCTCGAAGCCTTCGCCCAGCAACTTCTGGAAGGCGCGGGGGTCGCTCCGCACCGCGCCGCGCTGGTCGCGTCGAACTTGATATTCGGCAACCTCCGCGGCGTTGATTCCCACGGGATGCAGTTGCTCCCCTACTACGTCGAGCAACTCAACAGCGGCCTGATCGACGGCGCGCAGGACGGCGCTCCCATCAACGAATCCGGGGCAACGATGCTGTATAACGCGGCCAACGGCCTCGGCGCGGTGACTTCGGACATCTGCTGCGGCCATGCCATCCGTCTGGCCAAAGCCAACGGCATCGCCTTCGTCGTCGCCCGCGATGCTAACCATTTCGGCGCCGCCGCCTACTGGGGCCGCCGCATCTCTCGCGAAGGCCTGATCGGCTTCGCTTTCTGCAACGCTTCGCCAATCGTTCCCCCATTCCAAGCCAAGGAAGCGCGCCTCGGCACCAACCCCATTTGCATGTCCGTTCCCGGCCCCGCAGACACAAGTTGGCTGCTCGACATGGCCACCACCACCGTCGCCGCCAACCGCATTTTCAAGGCCTACCACAACAAGCAGGAAGAGATTCCCGCCGGCTGGGCCATGGATAAGGAAGGCCGTCCGACCACGAGCACCAACGAAGCCTTTAACGGCTTGGTGATGCCGCTCGGCGGGTATAAGGGGACGGGCCTCGCGGTGATGGTGGAGATTCTCTGCGCCATCCTCGGCGGCGGCGCCATGAGCACCGAAGTCGGCGGGCTGCGCGTGAAGGATCGGCCAATGGGAGTGAGCCATTCGTTCCTCGCCATCGACCCCGCCCGCTTCACCGGAGCCGCCGAGTTCGACACCCGCATGGACAAGCTAACCAACTATCTCCACAGCGCAGCGCCCGGTGCTGGTTTCGACGAAGTGCTGATCGCCGGCGAACCCGAATCCCGCTTCGAGAAAGCGCGTGCCGAAAACGGTATCCCGTTAGGCCCCGGCGAATGGCAGCGCCTGCTCGATTGGGCCGGCAAGTTCAACATCGCTCCGCCGGCCTCCAACCACAATGCCTAGAAGAAAGATCGCAATTTCGATGGACGACTCGCTCATGGAACAGGCAGACCAGGCCGCTCGCGGTGTCGGGTTGAGCCGCAGAGGCTTGATCGCCGAGGCCGTTCGGGACTTCCTTCAACGCCGTTGCCGAACCCGGATTACCTCGCAATTGAATCAGTCCTACGCGAGCGAGGCCAGCCCGGATGAGCGCCGCCTGGTCCGGAAATTTAGAACGAAACTTTCCGTCGTGGATCGTTGGTGAAAGCGATCCGCCAAGGCGACGTATATTGGCTCGACTTCGGCCCGTCCTTGGGTTCGTCGTGCAAACCGTGGTCTGCTTAACCACATCAAATATCGAACACGCCGCGGCGCCGGGAAACGTCGCGGCGAAAAGAGGCGATACCGGGCTTCCACGACCCAGCGTCGTGAATGTATCTCAAGTGTTCACCGTAGACAAAACTGAACTTGAGAACAAAGTGGGCCGCCTGCCCGCCGCGGTACTGGCGTCCGTCCTGTCAGGCCTGCGCCTCCTTCTCGAAGGCAACTAGCGCCAAGGCTACTTCAACCCCTCCGCCCAGTTCAGCACCAAATGAATCCCCGGCTGCTCCGCGCCATCCTCCGCCACCGGCTCCGCAATCAGGAATCGCTGCCAGTCCCCGTCGCGATTCAGCTTCAAATCGCTCCCACGGCACACCGCCCCCATGCCGCCTTCGCCGGTGATCCGGTAATGGGCGATCTGTGTTGGCGCGCTCATAGGGCTAGATCATTGTATCCTGGCAGACCCACTCCCAATGAGGCACACTCTAAGTATGGAGTCCGTTATCGTTCGCGATTCTGGCATCATGTCCGGGGAACCGGTTTTTCGGGGCACGCGCGTACTCGCGCGCACGCTGTTCGACTATCTCGAGGCGGGCCACAGTCTCGAACGATTCCTTGCCGGCTTCCCAGCCATCAGCCGTGAAACCGCGTTGCTGGCATTGGAAGAAGCGAAGGAATCCCTGTTCGCCGCCCACTAAATGCGCATTCTGCTCGACGAGTGCATTGACGAAGGCCTCCGCCACTACTTCATCGGCCACGACTGCCAGACGTGCCGCTACGCAAACCTGCGAGAACTAGACAATGGCCGCCTGTTGACCGCTGCCGAAGGCGCGGGTTTCCAGGTCCTCGTCACCGTCGACAAGAACATGGCGTATCAGCGGAATCTGCAGGATCGCGCCATAGCGGTGGTAACTCTGGACCCGGGTTCAACCAACCTGGACGACCTCGTCGTACTCATGCCCGATGTACTCGTCGCGCTGGAAAGTCTAGCCCCTGGAGTTATCGTTCGGATCGCCGGGAAGTAGTGCCAGGAGAATCTACTTCAACCCCTCCGCCCAATTCAGCACCAAATGAATCCCCG
>SHUN01000268.1 GCA_009697495.1 Bryobacterales bacterium
CAACGCGCGAAACGATGGATTCCGCTACCGGTTGCCAACCGAAGCGGAATGGGAATATTCCGCGAGGGCCGGCGACACCGGATGGATTGCCAAAAATCTCCCGGAAACGGCTTGGACGACAACGAACAGCGGGGCTCAATTGCAAGAGGTTGCGACGGCGAAGCTGAGTAACGTATGGGGCTTGTACGATATGTTGGGAAATGCGAGCGAGTGGACGAACGACTGGTTGGACATCGATTATTACAAGAAAAGCCCAGCAAAGGATCCGAAAGGGCCTGCTTCCGGGACCATGCGGATGTTCCGGGGAGGAAATGGCGGGGTCGGCGGTGCGAACGGGGCGTATTCATTTCGGGGAGCGGATGAACCGGGGGCAAAGGGTGAATGGCTGGGGCTCCGGGTGGTTCGAGAGAGGAAATAGGGATGTCGCGAGGGTGGGAGGTTAAGTCCGTGCAGGGGATGATGGACGATCATGACAATCGTCCGAAACATCGCGAGCCGGAGCGGACACCGGAGCAGATGGCGTATGAGAAGAAACGGTATGGGTTGGAGTTGTCGCGGACGGGTGTGCGGAACGATTTAGAGAAGGCGACGAATCCGCGGCACCGGGCGCAATTGGAGGCGGCGTTGCGGTATTTGGATGGGCAATTGGCGGAGTTGGGGTGACCGGGGAGCTCGAGTGGACATTACCGGCTCACTGCCAAGCTCGGCCAGGGCGGGATGGGAGAGGTATGGCGGGCTACGGATACGAAGCTGAATCGGGAAGTGGCGATTAAGATTTTGCCCGATTCGTTTGCGCGGGATCCGGATCGGCTGGCTCGGTTCACGCGCGAGGCGCAGGTTCTGGCGTCGCTGAATCATCCGAATATCGCCGCGATTTATGGGCTTGACGCGGCTCATGAAAAGGGCACCGTTCATCGCGATCTGAAGCCAGCCAATATTATTGTTACCCCTGATGGCGTGGTGAAGATTCTGGACTTTGGGTTGGCGAAGGTTGCTGAGCCGGTGCCTGCGTTATCGGCGGATTCGCCGACGCTGACGTTTCATGCGACGCAGGCCGGGGTGATTACGGGGACGGCGGTCGGCCGGAGGCAGATGGCAGATCTCCACGAACGGGGGCTTTGAACCGGTCTGGCCGGCGGCTGGCGACCAGATTTTTTATAAGGGAAGTGACGACCGGATAGGGGTGGTTCCGTACGCGGTGAAGGGAGATTCCTTTCTGGGCGGCAAACCGCGGTTGTGGACCTCGCGGACGCTTTCCCATTACGCCGACCAGGTATTCGACATCGCTCCCGACGGCAAATCCGCCATCGCGATCGTTGACGCGGATCCGGGCAGACCGGAGCCGCATCCGCGGGTCGTGCTGAATTTCGGAGATGAAGTTCGCCGGCGGCTGGCCGTTCACTGAAACGCCACCCCTAACCCGGCTCCGCGTGTATTAAGATAGTGAAGCGTTAAAAAAACCTTCCCCCTCAACAGGTGAAAAAGATCAGAAAGGATGGTGTCCCGGTGAGTTCAAACAACGACTCCGAAAATGACAAGCGAGCCCAGTCCGGCTTCTCCCGGCGCTCCTGGCTCCGTGGCGCTGGTATTGGTACCGGCGTTGTCGGCGCAGGCGTGCTGGAGCAGGAAGCCGATGCGCAAGCCGCCCCGAAATTGATGACCGGCGAGGTCGAGATCGCTCTCGATATCAACGGTCGTAAGCGTTCCGTCAAAGTGGAACCGCGGACAACATTGCTGGACGCGCTTCGCAACCGCATGGACCTGACGGGCGCCAAACGCGTCTGTGACCGCGGCACTTGCGGCGCTTGCACCGTTTCGGTGAACGGCAAGATCATCTACGGTTGCACGATGCTCGCCGTCGACGCCGTGAACAAGAAGATTCAGACCATCGAAGGAATTGCTCCCGAAGGCCAGTTGCATCCCGTTTCCGCCGCATTTGTCAATAATGACGCGCAGCAGTGCGGGTATTGCACGCCGGGCTTCGTGATGGCGGCCAAGGGCTTCCTGGACCGGACGCCGAACCCAACGCAGGAACAGGTGGAAAAGGGCCTGGCCGGCAATATCTGCCGCTGCGGCACTTATGTAGGCGTTCGCAAGGCGGTCCTCGAAGCTTCGAAGAACTACAGAGGAGGTTCCAATGCCTGATTACAAATGGCCGGATATGGCCAAGCGCAAAGTGATGGGCCAGCGGATCAGCCGGCTGGACGGCCCCGCTAAGTCCTCCGGGCGGGCAAAGTATCCCAGCGACATGAACCCGCAGGGACTGCTGCAAGCGGTGCTACTGACATCGCCTCACGCCCACGCCAAAATTCGCAGCATAAATATCGACGCGGCGAAGGCGCTCCCCGGCGTCGTTGGGATCAAGACCTTCAAGGCAGCCGGCGATGAAATTCAGTGGGCGGGTACGGAAATCGCTATCGTCGCGGCCAACACGGAAGAGATCGCTCGCGACGCGGTCCGCGCGATTAAGATCGATTGGGAAGTGCTGCCTCACGTTGTGAAAGAGGAGAACCTGGCCAAGACCGGCACGCGCGCGAAAGCCGCCGGTGAACAGGTAACAGGCGATCCGGAAAAGGCATTCGCGGATGCCGATGTGCGGTTGGAAGCCGAATACGGCATTCCAGTGATTACGCACTGCTGTTTGGAACCGCATGGCAATGTGATTTCGTGGAAGGGCAACCAGGTTGACTTCTTCCCCTCGACGCAGGCTGTTTCAACGTCGGCCACGCAGTTGGCGACGCTGATCGGCGTGCCGGCGGCGAATATCAAAGTGACTTGCGACCATATGGGCGGCGGTTTTGGCTCTAAGTTCCCGCCCGATTCGTGGGGCGCGGAATCGGCCAAGCTTTCCAAAGAGGCCGATGGTCGGCCGGTGAAGATCTTCCTGGACCGCCAGACGGAATTGACGATTGCGGGTGTGCGGCCGTCGCACTTCGCCAAGATCAAGATCGGCGCGAAGGCCGATGGAACGATCACGGCGTGGCAGTCGGATTCGTGGTCGACGGGCGGCTTCGGCGGCGGCGGAATGCCTCCGATTCCGTACGTCTTTGTGAACATCCCGAACCGGCGGAACAACCACGCGGCGGTGTCGTTGAACACGGGTCCGCAGCGTGCCTGGCGCGCTCCGAATCACCCGCAGGCCTCGTTCCTCACTTGCTCCGCGCTCACCGATCTGGCCGCGAAGCTGAAGATGGATCCGCTGGCGCTGATGCAGAAGAACGCGGGGCTAACGCTGCGTTCGGCGACGTATCTCGATCAGCTCAGCAAGGCTGCTGAACTCATTGAATGGAAGAGCAAATACCACACGCCCGGTGAAGGCAAAGGCACGATCCGGCGCGGGGTAGGGATCGGGATCGCCACATGGGGCGGCGCCGGTCACGCTTCCAAGGCCAAGTGCACGATCCATCCCGATGGGTCCGTAGAAGTCGAACTCGGCTCGCAGGATCTGGGCACCGGGAATCGCACGTGCATCACGATGGTCGCGGCCGAATCGCTGGGGCTTCCGATGAGCGCGATTAAGGTGAAGATCGGCAGCAATGATTATCCTGCCTCCGGTCCGTCTGGCGGCTCGACGACCATCGGCGGCGTCAGCACTTCGACGCGCAAGGCGACGCTGAACGCGCTGGAAAAACTGTTCGAGAAGGTTGCGCCATCGCTTGGCGTGCCGCCCGATCAGTTGGAAGCCGTTGACAGCCGCATTCAAGTGAAGGGCAACCCGAACAAGGCGATGAGCTGGAAACAGGCGGCCCAGAAACTGGGTCCGTCGAAGATCGAGGAGATGGGCGAGAACGTGCCGGCAAATGCCGCTCGTGAAGGCTTGAACACGCTCGGCGCGGCCGGGGTGCAGATGGCTGAAGTGGAAGTGGATACGGAGACCGGCATCGTCAAGATGCGCAAGATGGTCGCGGTGCAGGATTGCGGGCTTGTCGTCAATCCGAAGACGGCTGAGAGCCAGGTGTATGGAGCTTGCATCATGAGCATCTGCTCAGCGCTGTTTGAAGAACGGGTGATGGACGCGGTGACTGGCCGCGTGTTGAACCCGGATATGGAGTTCTATAAGCTCGCCGGGCTTCCCGATATCGGGGAGATCGTGGTGCATATGGACATCCAGGAAGTTCACGATAAACGCGGGATTATCGGCCTTGGCGAACCGTGCGCCATTGGCGGCACCGCGGCCATCGCCAACGCAGTGTATAACGCGCTTGGCGTCCGTATCCCCATGGTCCCGGTGACGGCGGACCGTGTTCTCAACGCCCTCGGCAACAAGAGGTACGCATAACATGCAGAGCTTTGAATATGCCAATCCGGCCACGCTGAAAGAGGCTTTCGCGGCGCTCGGTACTTCCTGGGAGGATGCGAACATCCTGGCCGGGGGGACCGACCTGCTGAGCCTGATGAAAGACTATGTACACT
This sequence comes from Bryobacterales bacterium, assembly GCA_009697495.1. Classification (GTDB taxonomy): domain Bacteria; phylum Acidobacteriota; class Terriglobia; order Bryobacterales; family Bryobacteraceae. The sequence continues at coordinate 4,414 of SHUN01000268.1, forward strand.
CGCCCAAACGGGTGGTCAACATTAAGGGCATTAAGGAACTCGGCGGTATCGCCCGCAAGGGCGGGAATATGCGCATCGGCGCGACGGTCACGCTCGACGACCTGACGTCCAATGCGGCGATCCGCGCTTCGTACCCGAGCCTGGTGCAGGCAGCTTTGGGCGTTTCGAGCCCGCAGTTGCGCAACATGGGGACCGTTGCCGGCGATCTATGCCAGCGTCCGCGGTGCTGGTACTATCGGCGCGGGTTCGGCTTGCTGGCGAAAGGCCCGAACGGGGAAGCGCTGGTTCCGACCGGAGAGAACAAGTATCACGCGATCTTTTCGAACGGCCCGGCGTACTTTGTCAGCGCTTCGACGCTGGGACCGGCATTGGTTGCATTGGGCGCGACGATGACAATCGCCAGCGCTTCGGGCAACCGTTCGGTAGCGGTGGAGAAGTTCTTCGTCGCTCCGACAGGGGACGGCCAGCGCGAAACCGATTTGAAACCGAATGAGATCGTGACGGAAATTCTGATTCCGGTCCCGGCCACGAAGAACGCGACATACGAAGTTCGCCAGCGCGAGTTGGTGGACTGGCCGCTGGCCGCGGCTTCGGTCGCGCTTCGTATGAACGGGACGACGATCACGTCGGCCTCGATTGCTCTCGGCCACGTGGCGCCAACCATTTGGCGGGCGACGCAGGCGGAGAAGATGCTGGTGGGCAAGACCATCACGGCGGAAACCGCTGAAGCGGCCGGCGAAGCAGCCGTCGCTAACGCCACCCCGTTGAGCGGCAATCGGTACAAGGTACAATTGACAAAGGTAGCCGTAAAGCGTGCCCTTCTGGCCG
>SHUN01000269.1 GCA_009697495.1 Bryobacterales bacterium
GCTGAAGCGCAAGCTGGCATCCGAGAAAAACATAGACGCAGTCATGAAGTTTTTCTACGACAACTTCGTCGACGCCCCTGGTTTCCTGGACGCCGGCCACGCGGCCAAGGTGCCGAAACACCTCGAAGAGTGCATTGGGCAACTCGCGATGGCGGTCTGGAAAGGGGCGCCGGTCTTGGTCGAATATCGGCTGATCGAAATTCCCCTGCTCCAACTGGTCCACGGAGCGGTGACGCTGAATGGCAAACCTGCCACTGTGATCTGGTTGACCGATATGACGGCGGGCGTCATTTCCATTACCCAGAATGCTTTCACTGGTGAGATGCTCTTCGCGCGGCTGACGGTGACTCCAGTCAAGGCTGGCGCTCCTAACTAAACCTCGTTAAAGACGCAGCTTCCACCGGTCGTTCGTATCGAGTTTTGCTCGACTGCTCCTTGATCGTTATTTTGCAAGCCGATCGAGCGGTCCTATCGTTAACGGGGCTCTATCCGATAGAATCGTCGGAGCAAGATGGGCGTACTTCTTTACTGGATTCTGTGTTTGGCGACCCAGGCGCCAACGCCGCAGGACCTATTTCAACAGGGACGATATGCCGAGGCCGCGGCTATGTTAGAGCGCGGCGATTCGTCCCGAGGCAGCCGGTATTTGCTGGGGCTGTGCTACCAGCAGATGGGGGAGTTGGGGAAGGCGGAGACGGTGCTGGCGGCTTTGGTTGCCAAGGAACCGAAGTGGGCGCCGGGGCACTATGCATTGGGGCGTGTCCTGTTCGTGGAAGGAAAATTCCCCGAAGCGCTGCGGGCCACCGGTGAAGCCGAGCGGCTGGGCGAGCCTGTCGCGCGGACACGGCATCTGGTCGGGAGTATCGAGGAAGAGCGGGGCAATTGGGCCGCGGCGCTGGCGGCTTACGACGCGGCTATAAAGGCGGCTCCGACCGTCAGCGAAGCGCATTCGGGGCGGGCTTCGGTGTTGTTCAAATTGACCCGGCTGGCCGAGGCCCGCTCCGCCGCCGCTGAAGCACTGCGGCTAACGCCGAAGAACGAAGAGGCGGCGCGCATTCTTCGTCAAGCCTCCGCCGCTCAGCCAGCCGCGGATGGACTGGTGACGGATGTCGCGTTTGAGCGGCGGGAATTGGAATTCGTTCTGGAGCATTCGCCAACCGCTGAAAAGCACGTCGTCTCGACCATGGCCGGGGGATTGGCCGTGTTCGACTTCGACAACGACGGGCTGCTGGATCTGTTTTTTACCAACGGCGCGGAATTGCCGTCGCTCAAAAAGACCGGGCCGAAATATTGGAACCGCTTGTATAAAAACATGGGCGGGCTGCGGTTCGTGGATGTGACGGCAGAGGCCGGCTTAGCGGGCGAGGGCTTTTCGATCGGCGCAGCCGCGGCGGATTTCGATGGCGATGGCTGGACGGATTTGTTCGTAGCCGGGGCCGGGAAAAATCTGCTGTACCGGAATGAGCGGGGAAAGTTCACATTGTCGCCGCGTGGGATTCGGGATGAAAAGTTCGCCGCTGGCGGAGCTTGGCTGGACTACGATTTGGACGGACGTTTGGACCTGTTCGTCGTCAACTATCTGGACTGGACGCCCGCATTTTCAAAGCGCTGCGGCGAGCGCCTGCGCGTGTACTGCCATCCGCGCGAGTTCATGCCAACCGCGAACCGGCTGTACCGCAATCTCGGCGATGGAACGTTCGCCGATGGCAGCGCGGCGGCGGGTATTTCCGGGCACATGGGGAAGGCAATGAGCGCGGCGGTCGCCGATGTCGATGGCGATGGAAGGCCCGACATCTTCGTCGCCAATGACGCTTTGCCGAACTTCTTCTTCAAAAATGCCGGCGGGAAATTCGTCGAGTCCGCGCTGGCCGCCGGAGCGGCGTACAACGACATGGGCAAGCCCATTTCGAGCATGGGATCCGACATGCGCGACTACGACAATGACGGGCGGCCGGATCTTATTTTCACAGCGCTGGTGGGCGAAACGTTTCCGCTCTTTCGCAACACCGCCGCGGGTTTCCGCGATGTCACCTATCCCTCGGGCGTGGGCGCGTTGACGGTTCGCAGGAGCGGCTGGGGAGTGGCGCTCGCGGACTTGAACAACGACGGTTGGAAGGATCTCGTCACCGCGAATTCGCATGTGACCGATACGATCGAGCTAACCCGGTCGGAGAAGTATAAGGAGCCGAATATGGTGCTGTTGAACGCCGGCGGCAAGTTTCGAATGGGGAGCGAATTGACCCCGGCGGCGGCCTATCGAGGCCTTGCCGTGGCCGATCTGGATGGCGACGGCAAACTGGACATCGTAACCAGCGCGCTCGGGGAACACGCCGTCATTTGGAAAAATGTTTCCACCGGATCAGGCCATTGGCTCGAAGTGAAAGCGCCGATTGGCTCGCGTGTCCGCGCCGGGAATCAATGGCAGGAAGTGACGGCCGGCGGCAGCTACGGATCCGGCTCATTCGTGCCGGCGCACTTTGGATTGGGCGCGGCGACGGAGGCGGATGTCGAGATCGTCATGCCCAGCGGCGCGCGAAAGGCGCTGGGCGTGGTGAAAGCGAGCCGCTGATTCGATATGCTGTCACTTGGCTTATGCGATTCCTTGCTCTATTCCTAATCCCCCTCGCGGGCTTTGCGCAGCGCGCGACCACGTTCGAGACCCGTTCGGCGACGGCGCTGGAGAACGAGAAGATTGAACTCTTGACGCTGAATAACGGCGGGGCGTTTGTCAGCCTGATTTTGAAGGACGACGCTGAGAAGATGAATCCGATGTGGAACCCGGTGGCGTTGGCGCGGATGACCAAGGGGTCGGCGCGATTTGGCGATTCGCTGGGACATTTTCTCTGCGTGGACGGCTTTGGGCCGACATCAAAGGAAGAGCAGGCGGCGGGGCTGCAAGGCCATGGCGAGGCGCATCGTCAGCCATGGGCGCTGGCGGCGCAGAGCCGCGAGGGGAAGACGCAGCAGATCACGTTTAAGACCCGTCTGCCGCTGGTGCAGGAGGGGCTGACCCGCCGCCTCGAACTCGTCGATGGCGAACAGGTCGTCTATGTTGACTCGACGCTGGAAAATGAGCTGGCCTTCGATAGGCCCATCAACTGGGCGGAGCACGCTACGATCGGCTACCCGTTTCTCGCTCCGGGGAAGACGGTGGTCGATGCCTCCGTCGGGAGGTGCAAGACACGGCCTTTCGAGAATCCGCCAGGGAAACACCGGTTGAATTCCGATCAACCCTTCGTCTATCCGGCGGCACCACTGATCGCGGGCGGATTGACGGATCTGCGCGTAATTCCAGATCCGCCGGATTCGATGGACCATAGCGGCTGCGTGTTTGACCCGGCGCGCCGCCTGGGCTTCGTCACGGCGATCAACCTGGAGAAGCGGCTGATGCTCGGCTATCTGGTGCGCCGCGAGGAGTATCCGTGGCTGCAGGAATGGATGAATTATTCGTCGAATCTGGCGCTGGCTCGCGGCCTGGAATTTGGCACGCAGCCCTTCGACGTTTCGCGCCGCCAGACGGTGGAGATGGGCAAGCTGTTCGACACGCCGGCATTCCGCTGGCTGCCCGCGAAGTCCAAAATCGGCACGCGATTCCTGATGTTCTATACGCGCGTTCCCGCTGGTTTCACACAAGTGGACGATGTGCGGCAGGAGGGCGGCGAGTTGATTATCACCGACAAGAAGAGCGGACAGACGATTCGATTGGCTGCGTCGTTGGCGCTCTAACAGCAGCCGCGGCCGCGCCAGGCATCGATGCCCTCGCGGAAAATAATCGGCGTCATGGCGAGGCTGGCCAGCGAGTCAGCCCACCACCAGCCAGCCAGCCCTTGCAGCAGAAGTCCGGCGAGCAGTATGGCCGATAAATACGCGCAGAGGCTGGTTTGCCGGGAATCGGCCACCATGGCGGCGCTGTTGAGCGTGAGCCCCACTTGGCGCTTGGCTCTGGCCAGCGCGGGCATCACCAGGAGCGACAGCGCCGCCAGGGCAATGCCCGTCCAACTCAGCGCGGGGACCTCGTGCGTCCACAGACCGGCGCTGGATCGCCACAGCACCCAGCCGCCGAGGGCGAAGAAGGAAAGGGCGATCAGCTTCTGCGCGCGGCGTTCGGCCTCATCGGCGCATTTGCCGAGCCGCCAGATCATGACGGAGCCGGAGCTGACTTCGATGATGCTATCGACGCCGAAGCTGATGAGCGCGACGCTCCCCGAAACGGCGCCGGAGGCGAGGGCGACTATGGCCTCCAACACGTTGTAGGCTATGGTCGCGTATTCCAGCCGGAGGCCGCGCTGAATCGCTTGTTCGCTCACTGTATTTTTATCTTCGCAAGATAAATGGAAGTCTTGCCTTCGTGGCTGGAGTAGTAAAGCGTCCACAGGAGGTTTTCATGCCAGACGAAGCCGGGGTAGCTGGAGTCGCCGCCGCTGGGGAGCCGCAGTTTCGGCGTGAACCCGGTAGGCGTCAGTTCGCCGATTTCGGTGTGGCGTTTGGCTGAGTCTCCGCCTTCAAAGATTCGGCCGCCGGCAGCCCACACGCCGCTGGGGAGAATGGCGACGTTGGGTCCGCCGATAAAGTGGCCGGATGGGTGCCAGGACCAGTCTTTGTAGGGCGGCTTGCTGGCGCCGATCCAGGCGATGTCGCGGCGCGTGAGGGCGACCATCGTGTCATCGGGGAGAAACCGGACGGCGGTTTCGTCGCCCTCGGGGACATCGAGTTCGGTGATGGTTTCCCATTTCACACCGTCCTCGCTTTTCACCAGGCGGATCTTGCGGGGCGGTCCGTATTTGGAGACGCCGTAGGCTATGCCCTTATGCCAGGTTACGCGCCAGAGCCAGTGGGTATCTTCGAGGACTTTTTTAGGGGAAGTCCAGTGCTTGGCGTTGTTCGAGAAAAAGACGCGGCTTTGGCGGGATTTGTACTCGCCGTTGGGGTAGTAAGAACCGCCGGCGACAATCATCAGCCGGTTGTCCTTCGTAATGCTCAGGTGCGGGTCGCGAAGGTCGACGCCGGACTCCTCCAGGCGGGCCTCGCTTTTCCATTTGACGCCGTCAGCGCTGGAGAGGACGCGAAGTTTGCCGTCATCGGTTTTGCCCTTCGTTGGGGCGTGGCCTTGTCCTTCGCGGAAAGTCGCGTACCAGCGATTGTTCCACCGGATGAGGTCGCCGAAAGCGGCGTGTTTCGGCTGGTCCCAGATCTTGTTGACGGAGACGAGCTGCCAGTCGGCTGCGCCGAGGATGGATGT
>SHUN01000270.1 GCA_009697495.1 Bryobacterales bacterium
GGGCTCGAATCGTGCCTGGTACATGCGATCTCCGTTCTAAAGTTTTGAGATGCCTAGTTGCTTGAGGATTCCGCGCAGCGTACCCGTCTTGATTTCAACGGAGGGGTGCCGCGGAATCTGAGAAACCCGGCCATGCAAGACGACCTTCGCATGGTTGGTCCCGCGTTCGAATGTGCAGCCCAACTTCGCCAGCTTCCGCTTGCGCTCGCTTGCCGTCACGATTGAAGTGTAATCTATTGTGATAACAATAACAAGCCGTTGGGAGCCCGCTTCCATGGCATGAAAGAGGGCTGGAGTTCGAACCTCCCCAGGTTCACTAAAACCTTTCAAACACTTTCTTGTTCTCAGGGCGCGTCAGTTTTTCCGAACGTTTCTGCCGATGTTGGGCAACCCCGATGCGCGGTGGCGGAAGTATTTGTTTTTTTGACCGCGCCTTGCGCCGCCTGACGGGGCGGCCCCGCATTCAAACGATTGCCGGTAACCCGGCGCTATCGAATCCTGAGCATTCAAACCCGTTAGGCCGATTGGGATAGCCAAGCTGGTTTGAAATGACCCTGGTCTTGCCGATCATCTGATCATCACATTCGTGGGTGTGACCGTAGACCCAGAGGGAGGGCTGATGCTGTTCGATGACCGGTATCATGTCCAGGGAATTGAAGGCGGGCATGAGCGGGCTATTGCCATGCTGCGTGTTGGCACTGATCGCGGGCGCGTGATGCGAAATGACAACGCGCGGCCCGCTTAGCTCTTGAGCAAACCAATCGAGAAGGCCGCGAACAAACCGATCATGGAGTGCGATGGTATCGAAAGGCTTCAACGGCGCGCCTCCGGGGCTCATTATTAAACGGAAATCATTCATTTCCCGCCGGGCCGTCTCCATTGCCAGCGGGTTGGCGCGGTTGAAATTCGTCCACATGGTCCCGCCGAAGAAATTCACTCCGTTCACGGAAACGGCCTCATCCAGCAAGAAGATTACGTTCGGGTGATTTTCTGCCAGCCAGCGTTGGAAGGCTGCATTCTCTTGATCGATGGGCTTCCGGGTATAGTATTCGTGATTGCCAGCGACGTAGAGTACGGGCCTCTCCCAACCGCGCAGAAATGTGCTGAGCGGATTGTAGTCTTTGAATGAGACGATATCGCCGGCCAAGATCAATATGTCGCCATCGATTTCGGCGGGCGGCGTCCAGCCATGAGCAAATTCGAGGTGAATATCGCTGTAGGTTAGAATCTTCACGCTGCTGAACCTCGTCGCTTGCGGCGGGTTTGACGAGAGCCGGATAACGCGCTAGTGCTTCTTAATCGGGCTGATGATGATGTGGGCGTTACGGCCTTCCATGCGGGGCTGGCCGTCCATTTGCCCGAAAGCGGCAATATCGGCGGCGAAGCGCTGGAGGAGTTTTTGGCCTAGGTCCGTGTGGGCGATCTCGCGGCCGCGGAACTGAACGACAGCTTTTACGCGATTGCCTTCCTGGAGGAAGCGAATAGCGTGGTTCTTCTTGAAGTCGTAATCATGGTCGTCGGTGTTGGGGCGGAACTTGAGCTCCTTCACCAGAATGATGTGCTGCTTCTTGCGGGCGTCGTGCTGCTTCTTCTTTACTTCGTACTGCCACTGGCCGTAATCCATGGCTTTGGCAACCGGCGGTTCAGCCGTTGGGGCGATGCAAATGAGATCGAGGCCGAGCTCCTTTGCCTTGCGAATGGCCAGATCCGTCTTCATTACTTCGACGGTGCCATCGGGAAATACAGCTCTTACCTCCCTGGCACGAATGGTTTCGTTGACGTTTTCTCGAACGCGTCGCGGTGTTCGGGGGGCAAAAGTTCTGTTTGGATACATTCAGCTCGTTCCCACTAGTGTAATCGGAGTTGAGGCACAAGTCCAACGGTTTGTGGCTCTTACAAATCGTGACGCCCCGTCGCCTGATTTTTCGCGTTAAAGTTAGGATTGGAAGGCTGGTAGCAGGTAAACCATGAAGAAGAACGTTTTTGTACTTTTCCTGATCGTGGCGTCGGTTCCGCCTGCATGGTGCCAGAAGAAGCGCGTGGCGGTATTGGATTTCGAGTACGGAACGGTGCAGGGGGGCGTTTCGGCGATTTTCGGCCAGAACGTCGATATCGGTAAAGGGATTGCGGATTTGCTGGTGGACCGCCTGGTTCGCGACGGCACGTATTCAGTGATTGAGCGGAAAGCTCTTCAGAAATTGCTGACGGAGCAGAACTTTTCCAACAGCGATCGCGCCGATAGTAATTCGGCTGCGAAGATTGGGAAGCTGCTGGGCGTGGATGCGATTATCATTGGCAGTATTACGCAGTTTGGCCGCGATGATAAGAGCATTGGAGCCGGCGGAGGAGTGATGCGCGGCGTGGGCGCGAAGTATGGATTGGGAAATGTCGGTCTGAAGAATTCCAAGGCGGTGGTGGGGATTTCGGCACGAACGGTGCTAGTGGAAACCGGGGAAATTCTTTCGGTGGCAAGCGGAAAGGGCGAGTCCAAACGAAGCGGGACCACGTTGTTCGGCGCCGGCGCGGGATCGCGGACAGCGGCGGGCGGAGGGGTGGATATGGCTTCGACGAATTTCTCGGATACCATTATTGGCGAGGCGACCGCGGCGGCAGTGAGCGCGTTGCGCAGTGAGCTGGTGGCGGGCGCGAGCAAATTGCCGGAGCGGTTGGTGGTGATAGAGGGTCTGATTGCGGACGTCAGCGGGAACACACTGATCTTGAATGTCGGTACCCGCGCAGGCGTAAAGGTTGGACAAAATTTACAAGTGGTGCAAGGCGGACGCGAGATTCGCGATCCGGCGACCGGGAAAGTCCTGCGGCGTGTGGGGACGCCGATCGGGATGGTGACGATTACCGAAGCCGATGAGCAATCGAGCGGCGGCACCTACAACGGATCGGTGCAGCCGAAGGTTGGCGACCAGGTCAAGTCGCAGCCGAAGTAAGGAAGGCGGATATGAATCTCGAGCCAGGGATGCAGGTGGGCGATTACCAGATCATTCGCGAATTGGGCGCGGGCGGGATGGGCAAAGTCTTTCAGGTCCGGAATGTAATTTCCGGCCGGATTGAAGCGATGAAAGTCCTGCTGCCGGATCTGGTGGGCGATCCGGGGCTGGCGGACCGGTTTCTGCGGGAGATCAAAGTGCAGGCGGCGCTGGACCACCCAAACATTGCCGGACTGCGCACGGCGATGCGGGACGGCAATCAGTTTCTGATGGTGATGGAGTTTGTGGATGGCCGCACGGCGGGGCAGTATTTAGACCAGGGGCCGGTACCGGTGGAGAACGCTGTGGGGCTGTGCATGGAGGTCCTGGGGGCGCTGGACTATGCGCACGCGCGGGGGATTGTGCACCGCGATATTAAGCCAGCGAACATCATGGTCACGACCCAGGGCCAGGTAAAGCTGATGGACTTCGGCATTGCGCGGGTGATGAACGATCCGAGCCTGACGCAGACACATCAGACGACGGGATCGCTGTACTACATGTCGCCGGAGCAGATCAACGGAGCCCCGTTGGACGGGCGTTCTGATCTGTATTCTCTGGCGATTTCGTTGTATGAAATGGTGACGGGACGGCGTCCGTTTGACGGCGAAAACACGTTTGCGATCATGGCGGCGCATATGCAGCAGGCGCCGGTGCCGCCGGTGCAGCACGATCCGCGAGTGCCGGCGGCGTTGAGCGACGTCATTTTGAGGGGCATGGAGAAGGACCCGAATGCGCGATTCCAGAACGCGGCGGATTTCCGGGCGGCGCTGGGGCGAGTGTTGCAGGCACCGGCGACGGCTGCTCCTGTTGCAGTTCCCGGCCCGGTTGTGGTGAAGCAGGGCAGGTCGGCGCGATCAATGTATATGCTGGTTGGGTCCATGGCGACGGTGGCGGTATTGGCGGTGTTGGTAACGCAGGCGCCGAAGTTTTTGCGAACGAATGCGCAGCAGCCCGTGACTCCGCCAGTGGTGGAACCGGCGGTGACGCCGGAACCTGCGCCCTTCGTTCCGGATCCGCAACAACCGGCGGTTGCGCAGCCAGCGGCCCAGCAGCCCGTCACTCCGCCGGCGGCGGGAACGGCGCGGGTTCCAGCGAACACGACGCCCGTGATCCAGCAGCCGGTCGTACAGCAACCCGTCATTCAGCAGCGGCAGGCCGATCCACCGGCCGCCGCGCCGTCCGTCGCTCCAGTGGCCAAACCGGTTCCAGCCGCGCCCGCGGTCGACCGAACGGCGCTCGACGAGCAGCGGCGGCGAATCATCCAGATGGCCCAACGAATTGTGACCGCGAAAGGGGCGCTGCAATCGCTCCGGGAAAGCATGGCGCAGCAGGGACTGCGGCCGCGAGCGGAATTGCAGGGTTCGGCGCAGCGCATGGAGTTCGAGATGGACCGGGCGGAAGCGGCCCTTAAAAACGATAATCTCGCCCAAACGCGACAGCATTTAGACTACGCCGAACGGGCGCTGGAAGCGCTGGAAAAAGCGTTGAATCTTTAGTACCACGCGCCGGGTCTAATCCCCCCGCCTTTCAGGCGGGCTGCTTTCAGCCACAGTACTTCGGAGTGAGTCGACGCTGGGGATTGACTAAATGTGTCCAGGGCTGGTGTTCCCCAGCGGCTGGCCGCACGGTGGGAACTCGGCCTAACTGCGCGTCGCGACTGCGAACGTCCGGGTCGAGACTTCTTGCGGCTTTAGCCGCGCCCTGCGACTTTCAGTCGCCAGCTAACCCTACCGCCTTCAGGCGGTGGTTGTTTAGTCCTGACCGAGCGCGTGGAGAGGGGCGATGCGGGCGGCGGCGACGATGAGCAGCAGTCCGCAAACGAGCGCGAGGACCACCGGGTTAAACGCGCTGACGCCGAAAAGCAGATTGCGGCGCAATCGCCCCAGAACGAGCGTGAGCGCGAGGCCGCAAATGAAGCCGAAGAGAACGAGTTTGCCGCTTTGGCTGAGAATCATGCGCAGAACGCCAGTGGTCATGACTGAGCACGGCGCCGCGCGGGCCGCCGCGCTGAGCTTCACCTTCGCGAAACGCGCGCCCGGCCGCCGAGAACGTCGAAGAAGTTGGCCGTAACGCGCATACCGTCCACTTGTTCCGGTTCACCGATTCCGGTGACGATCATCTTGTCCGAGAAAAAAGAGTTGGCGGCGATGTTAGCGATGGTGCGTGACTGTAGCCGAACGTCCTTCAGGTCGGGAATGGAAACGCCGGTGCTCTCAGCGGCAAAGCACGCCGCGTACGATGGAGAAT
>SHUN01000271.1 GCA_009697495.1 Bryobacterales bacterium
CTCGTCGTCGTCATTGACCTCTCCTTGGTTTTTGACTTCGTCGAATCTTAGCTTATTGCCTGGTCTGAATTCCTGGGACCACTATAGGGATCATAAGAGACGCCGACTCGAGTCCAGAAAGCGCACAACAGAGTTGCGCGGATAGTTTGAGGGGTCTTGAGAAGAAATCCGCATACTTCGTTTTGCCTGGAGATGGGCCCGGAATGCTGGAGGACCTCTGTTTGCGGGCCGTTCTCGGAAGGCCCGAGATTGATTGTGTAGATCGGTTTATGGAGTGTATTGGAGCGAATGGCATCCGGCTGAGCAATCCCCCCAAATTCCAGATGAAAGCGTTCCTGATGGTGCACGATGAGGATACGACGCGCCGAATTGGGTGGGCGGCCGTGTGGGGTTTGCTGGATCCGGCGCACCCTGCGTTTGCGCCATTGCGGCAATTTCTGCTCGACTTCACGCGCGTTTAACGGGCGTCGGGCAGCGTCTCCTTAACTCTCGCCACTTTTTCCGGGTCGCCCTCCACGCCCTCCGTGCAAACAAAGAGGAGCGGTATCAGCCGCGTACTCTTGCTACCGCGGAGAAAGTCTCCGACTTCGCGGCCGTGGCTAGGAAGGCGCCCGAGGTCGATGACTACGGCGTCGGCCGGATCTTCGCGGAATTCCTTCATGGAGGAACTGGCCAAGAAGTGTAGACGAATCCCTGCCATGCCATATAATAATAGGTTCGTTAACCGATCAAAATCGAGGTGAGTGCGATGTCAGAACCAAACGACATGACGCGGCGCGACGCGGCCAAACTGGCGGCGGGCGCGACGGCGGCGGCGGTGATTGCCGCGCCGTGGATTCAAAAAGTGAAAGCGGCCAATAATCAGGTCCAGATGGCCATTATTGGCACAGGCGGTCGCGGCCAGTATCACATCACGCACTTGAACGGGCTGGATGGAGGGCGCCTGGTGGCAGCCTGCGACATCTTTCAGCCGAACCTCGATAAGGCGGTGAATAGCTCCAAGGACAAGCCGAAGGGTTATAAAGACTACCGCGAAATATTGAACCGCAACGACATAGACGCGGTGCTGATCGCGACGCCATTGTACACGCATTTCCCGATCACGCGCGACGCGCTGTTGGCGGGCAAGCATGTGCTCTGCGAGAAGTCACTGGTGCATAAGCCGGAAGAGATTCACATGCTGCGGAAGCTGGTGAATGAGCGACCGAAACAGGTGATGCAGGTTGGATTGCAGCGGCGGTACAGCAAGTTCTACCAGACGGCGCGGCAGATGGTGGAGAAGGGACTGTTGGGCGATGTCACCAACGTTTACGCGCAATGGCACCGCAACCTGATCAATGTGCCGAGCGCGACGTGGACGATGAAGAAGAACGATCCGCGCGGGGAAGAGGGGAACTGGCGGCTGCTTTCGAAGTTTTCCGGCGGGCTGGTGGCGGAGTTGGGTTCGCACCAGATGGACATCGCCGACTGGATGTTTGGCAGCCATTTCGAGACCGTCAACGGTGTCGGCGGGATCGACTATTTCAAAGACGGGCGCGATGTGTTTGATAGCGTTCAGTTGATTTTCCGGTATCCGAAGGGGCAGCGGCTGATGGCGTCCTACATTTCGACGAACCAGCATTCGGCACTGTTTGGCGGGACGCGGGCGCAGTTTGGCGAGATCATCATGGGCACGGAGGGAACGATCCATATCACGGTGGGCACCGACGATGAGCCGGCGCTGGGCATCTGGTACCGGGAGCCGGCGAAGAAGACCCCGGCGGCGGGAACCGCGAAGGCGGCGGTGGCGAGCGCTTCGTTGGCATCAACCGGCAAGGGCGCGAAGTCGCTGCCGATTTTGTTGAGCAAAGACGAGGTTGGCGAGCAGGACAGCTTCGTGCAGAAGGAGTTGAAGTTCGCGCGGCGCTGGCTGTACTCGAAGGGCGTGATGGTGCCGGAGGAAGATAAGAATCCGGTGGACCAGCAGATGATTGAGTTCTGGGAATGCGTGCGGACAGGCGCGAAGCCGAAGGCGGATCTGGAGATCGGACTGGCGGATTCGGCGTCGGTGATCTTATCGAATTTGTCGATGAAGGAAGAGCGGCGCGTATGGCAGAAAGAGATTCAGGCGCTGGGGAATCCGGACGCCAAGCCGGCGCCGGCAGTTAAGAAGGGATAAGAGCCAATGCCGCTCAGCCGCTGGCGAGAGCGCGAGGCGTGGTCGATCGAAAACGACGCGTTGCGCGTGACAGTGTTGCGGGAGGGAGGCCATGTGGCTGAGATCCTGCACAAAAAAACGGGAGTGAATCCGCTGTGGGTTCCTCCTTGGGCCACGATGGAGCCGTCGCGTTATGATGCGGCCAAGCACCCCGAGTATGGCGGGGATGCGGAATCGAAGCTGTTGGCCGGGATTCATGGGCATAATTTGTGCCTGGATCTATTCGGTGGTCCAACAGTGGAAGAGGCCGCGGCGGGGATGACGACGCATGGCGAGGGCTCGGTGGCGGCGTATTCGCTGGCGGATGCGGGCGGTGGATTGGAGATGCGGGCCGCGCTGCCGCTGCATGGGCTGTCGTTTTCGCGGACAATTCGACTGGACGGGGAGCGCGTTCGGTTTTTCGAGACGGTGGAGAACCTGACGGCGTTGGACCGGCCGATTGCTTATACGCAGCATGTGACGTTGGGCCCGCCGTTTTTGGAGCGCGGGAAAACGGAGTTTCGGATTCCGGGGACGCGGTCGATGTCGTATCCATCGGATTTTGCGGGGCCGAACGGATATTTGCCGGTGGGGGCGGTGTTTGATTGGCCGCGTGCGCCTCGGAGGGACGGGAAGGGAAGCGTCGACATGCGGCGGTTGCAGGATGTGCCGGCGTCGGCGGCGTTTTCAACGCATTTATTGGATCCGCATCGGGATCGGGCGTGGTTTTTGGCGTGGGCGCCGGCGTCGAAATTGTTGTTTGGGTATGAGTGGAAGCGGTCCGATTTTCCGTGGATGGGGATTTGGGAAGAGAACCGCAGCCGGACCACGCCACCGTGGAGTGGGCGGACGCTGACGCGGGGGATGGAGTTTGGGGCGTCGCCGTTCCCGGAGAGCCGGCGGGCGATGATGGAGCGGCGGGAGTTGTTCGGCGTTCCGGGGTACCGGTGGCTGGCGGCGAAGGAGCGGATTACGGTGGAGTATTCGGCGTTTGCGCGAGTGGCGGATTCGATTCCGGAGGAATACGTATGAGGTTGCTTTGTCTGGTGGTTTGTGGCGATCCGGGCGGCGCGGCTGTTTGACCGCAAATCGGAGACGTTGCATAGCCCGGGGTTGGCGGGGGATGAGGCATTGGCGGCGCGGTTGAAGGAAGCGGCGGCGCAGGCGCGCTGATGGGTCACGCGGCGGATCCTTCGAACCCGTTATCGCCATTCGCGCCGGAGTCGCGGGCGGTGCGGGAACAGGATCTGGCGCAGTTCACGCGGGCATTGGCGGAAACGGATATATCGATTCCGGCCGACAGGGTTGCGCACATGCCGAAGCTCCTGTGGCTGTACCAGATGGGTCTGATATTGTTCTGGATTTATGACCGGTCGGAGGGGCAAGCGCGGACGATGCGACTGTTAGAACTTGTCGAGATACTGGAGAGTTAGGCCAGGATTTCGGCGAGTTGGCTGGGCTCGATGTTGCCGCCGGAGACGATGACGCCGATTTTCCGAATGTTTGGCGGAAGTTTTCCGTGGAGCACAGCGGCGACGGGGACAGCGCCACTGGGTTCAACGACGAGATGAACCTTTGTCGCGAGCCAGCGGACGGCGGCACGGATTTCGTCTTCGGTGACGAGGGCGATGGCTTCGAGATGGTCCTTCATGATGGGGAAGGTGAGCTTGCCGGGTGAGGGAGAGCGAAGGCCGTCGGCGATGGTTTCCGAAGGCGGAATTTGCCGGTGTTCGCCGGCCTGAAAGGAGAGCCAAGTGTCGTTGGCGAGCTCCGGTTCGGCACCGAAGAGCCGGATTGACGGATTGAGATGGCGGGTGATGAGACAGCAGCCGGCCATCAACCCTCCGCCGCCGAGAGGCGCGATGAGCGCGTCGAGGCCGGGGACTTCTTCGATGAGTTCGAGCGCGGCGGTGCCTTGGCCCGCGATGGTCAACACATGATCGAATGGCGGAATGATGGTAGCGCCGGTTTCGGCCGCGAGGGCCTTGCAGATGGCCTCGCGATCTTCGGTGAAGCGGTTGTAGCTGATGATTTCAGCGCCGAAGGAGGCGGTGTTATCGACTTTTACTTTTGGGGCGTCGTGCGGCATGACGACGCGAGCTTTGGCGCCGGCGCGTTGGGCGGCGAGGGCGACGCCGGCGGCGTGATTGCCGGAGGAATAGGCCATGACGCCTTTGGCTAAAGCGTCTGCATGCAATGACCGGACCAGATTCGTGGCGCCGCGCAGCTTGAAGGACCCGCCGTCCTGGAGGTTTTCGCACTTCAAATACAGCTCCAAGCCGTGGACCTCCGCGAGAACAACAGGCGTGCGGCGAACGAGGCCGCGGATACGCTCGGCGGCGTTGAGAACAGCAGCGGCGGTGATGGACATTAGTGGCGGGTTTCCAGATAAACGCCGTTGAAGGCATCGACAAAAACCGAGTGGCCGCTGGTGCCGACGGAGTCACCCCAGATGACGCGCCAAGTGGGGTTGGCGTGTTTGCTGCCCATTTCGAGGAGAAAATTGATCCGCATGCCGGGATTCTTCTTCATGAATTCGGCGCTCTTTCCTTCCGCGATTTTCAGAGCGGCGTCGGTATCGGTCTTAAGGGCGGCGATCAGAAACGGCTTGGCGCCGACGCTGGGGTAGTAGGACTCTTCGGGACCGGGGAAGACGCCCTCCTGGATGTTCCCTTCGGCTTTGACGGCGGACCAGGTATAGGAGCGTTTCTTGAGTTTCGCCGGGGAAACCACGGTGACGCGCCAAGCGGCATACTTGCCCGCGCCGGACTTCACTTCGGCGATGGGAACGCTGGCGACGCTGAAGATTTGGGCGTCGGGGGCCCAACTGCGGGCGGTGACGTAGATCTTAAAAAAGGCGTTTTTGCCGGTGATGGGTTCCGGCTCCTTTTTGGGTTCCTCCTTTTTGGCTGTTTGCGTTTTCGGAGCGGTGGAACAGCCGGGGAGGAACAGAACGGTCGCGGTGAGAAGAACCCCTAGTATGCGCATGAGATTTCTCTTTCCAGTTTAACTGCAAGAATGAAGCGCTGGTGTTGCAGTTACA
>SHUN01000272.1 GCA_009697495.1 Bryobacterales bacterium
GAACCTGACCTACATGCTCGGCTACGATGACTGGAACGTGCGCGACGCGAATTGGAAGAAATTCCTGGCCCACCCGGATTGGATCAAGCTCCGGGCCACACCGGGCTGGAGCGACGCCGAAATCGTCTCTAACATTTCCAGCATGTTCCTCCGCGCGCTGCCGTTTTCGCCTGTTCGCTAGGGCATGGCATATAATCACTGCTTTCGGGAGAAGAAATCGTGAAGAGAAATTTCGCAATCATTGGCGGTCTGCTGGCCGGCGCCGCGCTGCTCTGGGCCGCCACCGGACCCCGCGTTCCGGCCACTGTTCAGGAGGTGGCCGAGCCCGGCGGCGTACTGCCCGGTAATCCGAAGATCGCCCTCGTAAAAGTCGCCGATGGCTTTGCCGACCCCACCAATGTGGCCAACGCCAACGACGGTACCGGCCGCCTTTTCGTCACCGAGCGCATTGGCCGCATTCGCGTTGTCCTGAAGAACGGTACCGTCCAGAAGGAGCCGTTCCTGGATCTGACAAACATCAATCCGCTCGGCACCGACGTCCAGACCGGTTTCGTCGAACAGGGGCTCTATTCCGTCGCGTTCCATCCGAAATTCAAGCAAAACGGTTATTTTTACGTCCACTACGCCTCGCTCCCGTTCAACGGCGATGGCTTGATTGTCCGCTTTCAGGTGGACAAGAATAACCCGAGATTCCTGACGCCGGAGCGCACCAGGCAGACTTCCAAAGTCATCATGCGAATGGCGCGGCCCTACTATAACCACAACGGCGGTCAGATTGAATTCGGCCCCGATGGCTATCTCTATATTTCCTCCGGCGACGGCGGCTGGGAGGGCGATCCGCTGGAGGCCGGCCAGGACTTGAGCACGCTTCTCGGCAAGATGCTGCGCGTCGACGTCAATACGGAGGACGACCGGATTCCTTATAAAATTCCGCCGTCGAATCCCTTTGCCACCGCCGCGAAAGAGCAGTTAATGTCGCTGTTTGGCATCTCCGAAGTGGATTTCGCCAAGATCAAGACCAGAAGCAAACCTGAGATATGGGCGTTCGGCCTGCGCAATCCTTACGAGTTTTCGTTCGACTTGAAAACCGGCGATTTGTACATCGCCGATGTCGGCCAGAATCATTGGGAAGAGATCGACTTCCAGCCCGCGTCGTCCAAGGGCGGCGAGAATTATGGCTGGTCGCGGGTCAACGGCACCAAGTGTTTCCCGATGACCGGGCCCGACGATAAATGTGGAATCATCGGCACGTTGCCGGCCGCGCAGTATCCGCATGAGATTCCGTATCCGGGCGCCGCGCCGTTGAAGGGCGGGCACGGCTGCTCGGTGGAAGGATTGGGTGTCGCCAACTACGGCGGAATGAAGGGCGTCTATCTGGTAGGCGACTGGTGTTCCGGGCGCGTTTTCGGCATGGGCTGGAATGGCGATAAATGGATTCTTCAGGAACTGGCGCATACCAATTTGCAATTCACCGCTGGCGGTTATGACGAGAACGGCTACGTGATGGCCGTGAACTGTAACTGCTTCTATACTTCCGATAAAGGTGCGACGGGCAACCCTCCGGGCGCGCTGTGGCGCGTGATGCCGGTCAACGAAGTTCCTCGCGGCGCGGAGACGGCGCGGACGGCATCGGCGCCGGTGGAAACGTCGTCCACTGGGCCCTTCCAATTAATGCACCCGCTGGACAACAAGGCGCTGCAATTCAACTTGATGGCGAATGACAAAGTGACGGCCGCGGTCGAGCAGTTTCGCAAGGACGGCGTGAACTCCTATAACGGCAACGCCGCGGCAATCGCCGCTGGCAAACGGGCGTACGGCCAATGGTGCGCGAGCTGCCATTTGCCTGATGCGACCGGCCGCATGGGCTCTAATCTGATCGATGCGCAAGTGACCTATCCGCGCGTGAAGACCGATGCCGGTTTCTTCGAAGTCGTCTATGCCGGCGCCACCGGGGCTATGCAGTCGTTCGGCAACCGGGTGGCGCAGGATGACATTTTGAGGATCAACGCCTACGTCAATAGTTTGAAGAAAAAGTAAGTGCCTGTGGAAAAGTGGTGCCTGGCACCACTTTTCCACAGGGGGGGCTTGCTTGGCAGGCTAGTATGCTCTACTACGAATGTGACGCCCCCGCTTCGGTTCCTGCCCTGCTCACTGATTTTTGGACTCGCCATGGCCGCGCCGCCGCCCAAGAGCGGGATCGATGTCGATGCGATCGACAAAACCTGTAAGCCCTGCGATGATTTCTGGCGCTTCGCCAATGGCGCATGGCTGGACAAGAATCCCATTCCCGCCTCTCGCGCCAACTGGGGCACGATGTCGGTGATGGCTGAAGGCAATCGCGAGCGGCTGCGAGTGATTCTGGAGGCGGCGGCGCTGGCCAAGTCCGCTCCTGGCAGCAATGAACAGAAAATCGGCGATTTGTACGGTGCCTGCATGGATACGGGGCGGCGGGAAGCGCTGGGCGTAAAGCCGGTGCAGGCGGAGTTGGACCAGATCGGCAAAGTGACGACTCGCGAAGAGCTGAAGGCGCTAATGGTCCGATTTCTGAGGAATGGCGACCCGGTGCCGTTTGGTGTGATGGGCGGGCCGGATCTGAAGGACACGAGCCGGATAGTCGCTAATGTTTTTGTTGGCGGGACGTCGCTACCGGAGCGGGAATATTACTTCCGCGACGATGAGCGGACGAAGAAGATACGCGACGAGTTTGTCGCGCACGTTGAGCGTACTTTGAAGCTGGGCGGTATCGACGCCCCCGGTGCCGGAAAGACGATCCTCGCCTTTGAGACCGAAGCGGCGCGCGTGACGAAGACCATCGTGGAGCGGCGGGATCCCTATAGCCGCTACAACAAAATGGGGCTGGCGGAATTGAACGCGCTTTCACCGAGTTTTGATTGGGCGCTGGTTCTGAATACGCTGCAAGTGCCGGCAGGCACGGCGCTGATTGTAAACGATCCGAATGTGGTTCGACACTTTGAAAAAGATCTGGCGGGCGCGCCGTTGGAGACGTGGAAACTTTGGATGCAATGGCGTGTGTTGAAGTCTGCCGCGTCCCTGCTGACGGACGCCTTGGAGCGGGAAGATTTCGAGTTTGACGATCGTGTCCTTTCCGGCACGAAGGAGATGTTGCCGCGCTGGATGCGGTGCACGGCCACCGTCGACCGTTCACTGGGGGATGCGTTGGGCGAAGTCTTCGTGAAGAAACATTTCCCGCCGGCGGCGAAGAAGCGGATGAATGAGTTGGTGGGGAATGTGCGCGCCGCGCTGCGAGGGGAATTGGAGAACGCGTCGTGGATGGACCCGGAAACGCGGAAGAACGCGATTGCCAAGCTCAATTCGTTTCAAGCGAAAATCGGCTATCCGGATCGCTGGCGGGATTACTCGAAGGTGACAATCGAGCGGGCGAATCTGGTGACGAGTTTACGTTCCGCCTCGCTCTCACGCCGGGCCCAGCAACTGGCGAAAATTGGAAGGCCGGTGGACCGGAACGACTGGGGCATGACGCCGCCGACGGTGAACGCCTATTACAGTCCGCCGATGAATGAGATCGCCTTTCCGGCGGGCATTTTGCAGCCGCCGATGTTCGACATGGAGGCTGATGACGCGGCCAACTACGGCGCCATCGGCGCGGTGATCGGGCACGAAATGGGCCACGGCTTTGACGATCAGGGATCGAAGTTCGATTTCAGCGGCAACCTGAAAAACTGGTGGACGGTTTAGGACCGGAAGAAATTCGACGCGCGCGCGCAGTGCGTGATTGACCAGTTCAACACGCTGGATGTGGGCGACAACTTGCGTCATAACGGGCGGCTGGTGGTGGGCGAAGCACTGGGAGACCTGGGCGGCGTGGGCATTGCCTACAAGGCGTACAAACGGTCACTGCGGGGCCAGGCGGCGCCGCCCGCGATTGACGGCTACACCGCCGATCAGCGCTTTTTCCTGGCATTCGCGCGAGTTTGGGGCAGCCAATACCGGCCGGAGGCGCTGCGCATGCAACTGCAGACGAATCCCCATCCGGTGTCGCGTTTCCGCGCCAACGGCACGCTGATGAATATCCCGGAATTCCATGACGCTTTCGGATGCAAACCGGGCGACGCGATGGTCCGTCCGCCGGAAAAGCAGTGCAAGCTCTGGTAGCCCCCCCTTGCATTTGCCCCTGTAACTGTGATTTAACCTAATAAAGCCATGGCGTCATCGCGTGGCATATTACTTCACCGTTCCAGGGGCTCTATGAACCGACTAATCGCTTTGCTGTGCCTATCGGCTACGATAGCCGTGGCGCAAATTGGCACTTCCACGCTCACCGGCCGCGTCACGGACGCATCCGGCGCGACAGTACCCAACGTTACCGTGAGGGTCGTCCAGAAATCGACGAACTTCACCCAAACGGCAACAACCAATACAGACGGTCTTTATCGCGTACTTTCCCTGCAACCGGGGGAATATCGCGTCACCTTCGAAGCCGCCGGCTTCAAGAAGGGTCTCAACGATGCTGTGAACTTGCGGACGGGCGATACGCTCGCTCTCGACATCGCGATGCAAGTCGGGCAGTTAACGGAATCAGTGGAAGTAACCGGAAGCGCGCAGGCGCTGGAAACGGAGACGTCGGCGACGGGCACCGTCGTTACGGGCTCAGTCCTGTATGATCTTCCGCTCTTCCAGCGATTCATCAACTCCACGTTAAACGTGGTTCCGGGAATGACCACCAACGGTTATGCCTATGGCGGTAGCCTTGGCAATTACCACTTGGCGGGCTCGCGCGCCGGCGCCATCGGTATTTTTGAAGACGGCGTCAACGGGAACGATCAACAGGGCGGTACTGAAACAACGAAGCCGATCCTGAATTCGGTCGCCGAAGTAAAGGTGATCACCACCCTTCCGCCCGCTGAATACGGCCACTCCGCGGGCGGCGTAATCAGCGCGGTGAAGAAGAGCGGAACGAACGAACTGCACGCCTTGGCTTCCATGTACGGTCGTACGCGCCGCATGCAGCACCGCTTGTTTTTCGATAGGCTGAGAACCTCTGACCCCACTCCTGGCCGGCCGAACGGCGTCCCGGTGTTCTTCATGATGCCCGACGCCAATATTTCGGGTCCTGTTATCATTCCGAAAGTCTACGATGGCCGCAACACGACATTTTTCTTTTTCGGCTTCCAACGGTTGCATGAGAAGAAAGTAGCGCAGGTCGATTCATCGGT
>SHUN01000273.1 GCA_009697495.1 Bryobacterales bacterium
CCCCACCGAGAAGCTGACGGTTCCGGAGGAAGTTCCGGAGGTGATCGTTATCCAACTGGCGTTGGATGTTGCGGTCCACCCACATCCAGTGGTAGCCGTTACGGTGACCGTACTTGTAGCTCCAGCGGGAGGAATCGAAACCAGCAGCGGGGCGGCGGAGACGCTGCCAGTCTGGAAATTTCCTGTAATGCTGTAGGGCAGATTGACGTTCACAGAAATAGGCGTGGATGGGGGGGCGGAGACCCCTGACCAACTGGCTAAGCACCCGGCACCGACGGGAGTGCCGGTGACGCTGACCGCGGTTCCTTCGTTGTAGAAGGTATCGGCCGCGACGGGCGAATTGCCAACGGAGCCGAGAGCGGTATTGGAGCTGGCGGAGGTAAGCGAATACTGTTTCTGGAAATTGGCGGTGATGGCGGTGGCGGAAGCGGGAACAGTAACGGAATGGGTCTGTGCGCCGGCATCGCTCCAAGTCTTGAATAGATAGCGGGTGGTGTCGGCAGTGGAACTCGGGGCGGAAACCGAATGCACGGTGCCGGCGGTCCATTGGTAAGTGACCGGTGCGGTGACCGTGATGCCGTCTACGGCCAATTGGCGCCCAGAGGGATTGGAGGCAACCGTGTAGGCAACGGTCGACGGGGGGACCGAAGGCGGGTACATACTTCTCACGCCGGCGATGTCGCCGGCCGAAAGCGCCGTTCGCTGTCCAATGGCGATTCCGTCGGGAATCGAGACAATCGTTGGCAATCCGTTAATCGAGAACGCGGTGGAACGGTAATGCATGATGGAGCCGTAGTCATAGGCGCCGAGGTCGTCGCTAGTATCAGAACAATGTAGTTACGAAACATAGTGACGACTCAGTTTACGATCAGCATCCTGTCGCGTGAATTTCCATTCGATGCCTCGCCCGGCTACGTTCCGTTGCTGCTGCCACTGCGCGATTTCCCTCTGTAGCAGTTCTACTGTGGCGATGCGGTGTCCTGTGCATTGCCTGTCCATGATCCCGATTTCGATCTCCGCCATATTCAGCCAACTGGCATGTTTGGGCGTGTAGTGAAACTGCACTCGCTGCAACAACGCCGCCGCCGCGGGCTCGCCCAAAACATCCACAAAGCTCTTACGGAAATGAGTATTGAGGTTGTCCAACACGAGATGAACGGTGACTGCGGTCGCATACACCGTTTCCAGCAGGTTCCGGACGAATGCCACAAAGTCCACCTTGGTGCGGCGGGCGGTGACTTCGACGCAGCGGCGACGGCCCTTGGGTTCGACGGCCACAAAGATATTTTTCGTCCCGGCCCGCCGGTATTCGTAGTCCTCACGGGCACACCGGCCCGGCTGTCCGGCGATGGTTGTACGGGTCTGCCGGAGCAACTGCTTGCTTTTCTCGTCGACGCACACCACCGGTTCTTGGGCACTGTACGGTCGACCGTACAGTCCCAGCAACGCGTACATCCTGTCGCGATACTCGACCGTGATCCGGCCGATGCACCACATCACCCGGCGCCAGGGTTTGCAATCGTTTTTTTTAACATCTTGCGGACCGTCTCCCGATTGACGCCGGCCAGTCCGGGGCGTTCGCGGGACGCAGTAGTCAGCAGGCTGATTGTCCAGCGTTTGCGCCCGCCAGGAGGCGCGCTACAAGCCAAAGCCACCACTTCGGCCTCCTGACTTGTTTGATACTTCCGCGGTTGGCCCGAACGGGGTTCGTCGTGCAGAGCGAACTCTAAACCGCCCTCGCGGTACGCCGCCCGAGTCCGCCACAACGCCGTGCGGCCCAAACCAAGCACTTGGCAAATCATCGCCTCCGGGATGTCCTGATCCAGAGCCATCAAAGCATGGGCCCGATTGACCTCTCGTGCCGGATGCACTCCCTTGCCGCGAAACGCGTTCAGAGTACCTCGATCCGGCTCGGTTAAATGTAATTCCGTCTGCCTCATGCAACCATATTACACGTTTCGTTATTACATTGTTGTGGTACTAGCCTCGCTCCGCTTCTTCGATCTCTCTCGAAACTGCCCCACCTACGCCGGGATCATTCTGTTCGCTCAGGACATACTCGGATGGCTTCCAAACGCCTACATCCAGTACGTCCGCTTTGCCGGTACAACTCTGGATGCCGACGTGGTAAGCGAAAAAACCTTCCAAGGCGACCTCTTGTCGGTGGTTCGGGACATGAACTCCTTCGTAACGCTTTTTACAAATCAGCGTCCCGTTCACCGTTCCGCCATCGAAGAGTCCATCGTTTCGGATTATCCGGTAGTAGCCCTTCGCGAACTCCTGATGAACGCAATCCTTCATCGCTCCTACGAAGCCCCCGCGCCCGTCCGCTTTTACCAGTACTCGGATCGTATCGAGATTCAAAATCCGGGTCCACTATATGGGCTTGCCCGGCAGGATAATTTCCCAACGCAAACCAGCTACAGAAACCCCATCCTGGCCGAAGCGCTCAAAACTCTCGGAGCGATCAATCGATTTGGACGCGGCGTGGAGAGAGCAAAGGCGGCTCTCGCGAAAAACGGCAATGCCCACCCCTCCTTCACGTTCGGTGAGAATCATTTCGGAGTGACAATCTGGAACCGGACATGAAAACCATCGCTTTCTTCAACAACAAAGGCGGAGTCGGCACGACATCTCTCGTCTATCACCTCTCCTGGATGTTTGCCGATCTCGGTGTTCCGGTTCTCGCAGCAGATCTCGACCCGCAGGCAAGCCTCACCACGATGTTCCTCGACCATGACCGGCTAGAATCCCTCTGGCCAGACGATGACGAACACCCCGCCACCATTTATGGCGCCATCCGCCCCATCCTCCGCGGAGCCGGTGATATCGCCGCCCCTCCCGTGGAATGGATAACAAAAGATCTGGGTCTTCTTCCCGGCGATCTCGGCCTCTCCCTTTTCGAAGCCGCGCTTTCACGTCCGCCCAACGTCGCCTTCGCTCCTCTCCTGGAAGAAATGGCAAAGGGTTGGGCCAAACTCGTGCTCATCGATCTCGGCCCAAATCTGGGCTTACTCAACCGTGCCGCGTTATTCGCCTCCGATCACGTCTGCCTTCCCTTGGGCCCAGACTTATATTCGCGGCAGGCGCTCAAAACCCTGGGCGCGGCTCTCACGCACTGGCGCGGATCCGATGGACTCGCTTTCGCTCCCTGTGGCTATGTCGTCATGGGAAACTACCCGCTATTGAATCAACTCGCCTCGGCGTACCGAACTCACATTCTCAACGAATCCTCCCCCGAACCCAGCCCCAATGTCGCCGGCGACCCCAACTGCCTGGCCCAATTAAAGCACTATCGCAGCCTCATGCCGCTCGCCATGGAAGCGCATAAGCCGATGTTCGAGCTCAAGCCAGCCGACGGCGCCATCGGGGCCCACTTCGAAGCTGTCCGCCAATGCAGAGCCGATTTCCTTCGCCTCGCCACCGCCATCGCCGCCTCCGTCGGATTGCCAATGCCCTCGTCGGCACTGTGAAATAATACTCAGCATGAACCGTCGCGACTTCACCAAAACCGCCCTCGCCGCCATCCCCGCCTCCACCCTCCTCGCCAAGCCCAACTCCAAGTTCGGCGGCGTCCAAATCGGCGCCATCACCTATTGTTTCCGCTCCCTGCCAAGCTCGGCCCCGGAACTTCTCAAATACTGCACGCAGCTCGGCATCAGCTCCGTCGAACTGATGGGCGATGCCGCCGAAAACTTCGCCGGCGCGCCCGCCATGCGCGGCGGCGGCGGTCGCCGTCAAATGACCCCCGAGCAGCAGGAAGCCATGAAAAAAGCCGCCGAAGACCGCAAAAAGTGGCGTCTGTCCGTCTCCATGGACAAGTACAAAGAACTCCGCAAACTCTACAACGACGCCGACGTCACCATCGAAATCGTCAAACTTTCGCTTCCCGCCTCCTTCTCCGATGAAGAATTCGACTACACCTTCAACGTCGCCAAAACCCTCGGTTCCCACTCCGTCACCATGGAACTCCCCACCGACGAAAAGCTTACCCAGCGCATCGGTGACTTTGCAGCCAAACACAAAATCTACGCCGGCTACCACAACCACACCCAGGTCAATGCAAAGAGCTGGGACACCGCCCTCGCCCAGTCCAAATACAACAGCGTCAATCTCGATATCGGCCACTTCACCACCGCCATCAACGGCTCCCCCATTTCCTTCATTAAAGCCAACGCCGCCCGCATCAGCAGCTTCCATTTGAAAGACCGCAAGTTCCAAACCGAAGGCGGCGACAACCTCCCCTGGGGCACCGGCAGCACCCCCATCAAGGACGTCCTTCAGCTCATGAAGAAGGAAAAGTACAAGTGGCCCGCCAACGTTGAACTCGAATACGCCATTGGCGAAGGCACCACCGTCATGGCCGAAATGCAGAAGTGCCTCGACTTTTGTAAACAGGCGCTCGCGTAGTTCAGCCAATGCCCGCGGACTTCCCGAAACTCCTCACCGATTCCGTGCTTCGCAACAAGGCGGGATCGCGCTCCTATCAGCGCGGTCACGACTATTACGTGCACGGGCACGTCGAGTTCGTCAAACCGTTTAGGGACGGCATCCAAGCCTCCGTACGCGGCCAGTTGGACTACTTCGTTACCCTGACCGCGGTGAAGGGCCGGCTCGACTTCGATTGCGATTGCCCCGTCGGCAGGGACGGCGACTTCTGCAAGCACTGCGTCGCCGTCGGCCTCGCCTGGCTCAACGGCGGTGCCAGGGAAGGGAAAAAGGACCACATCTCAATGGTCGAGGTTGCCAAACGCCTCGCCAGTGAGTCCGCCCCCGCGCTCGCGAAAATGCTAATCGAATGGGCCGCCGATGACACTCTGCTCAGCCAGCGCCTCGTCCAATATGCCGCCCGCCACGCCGGCCCGGAATCCGCCATCGCCGCCGCCCGCGCCGCTTTCAAAAAGGCGGCCATACCCCGGCACTCTTTCGAATACGGAGACGCCTCCGAATACGCCGAAGCCGTCGATAACGCCATTGACGCCTTCGACGAAATCCTCGCCGATGGCCACGCCGCCGAAGTGATGGACCTCTGCGAAGAAGGTCTCCGCGCTTTATCCACCGGCTCGGAAATGGTCGAGGACGAAGAGGGCGATCTTTCCGATCTCAGTGATCGCCTCTCTGAACTCCATCTGGATGCCGCCGAGCAAGCCAAACCCGACCCGGTGGCCCTCGCCTCCCGCCTCTTCGA
>SHUN01000274.1 GCA_009697495.1 Bryobacterales bacterium
GATCCAACCGAACCAGCCCCAATCGACGAGCGAGACCAAACGTTTGTCAGTTTCGCTGAGGAGGTCAAGATCTTTGGGACCTACAAACATCGCGAATTGATTGCGGCCGACGATGCTGAGTCCGACGCCGACGAAAGCAGCGCGATCAGTCGACTTCGGCGGATCGGGGAGCGAATCGGACAGCGCCGTGAGTTCGATTGTCTGACCGGGCTTGGGAAGCGCAACGGCGGCGAAGTACTGATCCTGCAGACCGGCGAAAACGTAGCTGCCGGCGTTTGCGATGGGGCCATCGCTGGCTTTGGAGTTTTCAATCGTCGTGGGTGAAGAGTCGCTGGGCGGCAAGTAAACGGCGAACTGCGCGGCGTAAGCTTTGGGAACAGTCTGGTCACCGAAGCCGCCGCGCCAGATGAGGGCGTGGGTGAGCGAGGCAGTCTTCTCGGAGACCGCGCTATCGACTTCCACTAAATAGCGGGAGGGCGTGAAGCGGAATGATTTACGGGCCACTGTGGCGCCGTCGCTGTAGTCGAATACGATGCCGTCGGCGTTACGCGAAACCGCGAAGAGCTTTTCGTTGAGATCGACCGACGGTTTTTGATCCTTGAAATTGTAGGCAAACGGGCGGCTGCCGAGTTGGGTGGCGTTTTCGTCGTTCACCAGGTTGAGGAGTTTATCATTGGCATCCTTGAATTTCTTCAAATGCCATTCCATGACGACAGCGCCTTTGTTCGAGAACTTCACTTTATAGAGGTCGTTCTCGAATACCGGAAACTCGGCCTGTTGGCCGACTTGGACGGCGGACGCGGCGGGAGTTGCAGCCGGAGTTGCAGCCGGAGTCGCGGCAGGGCTCTCCAGTTGCTTGGCCGGTTCGGCGATTTTCTTCTGCTGCTGGGCGACAGGTTGCGGCGGCTTCGGCAACAGGTATTGAGAAAGAAAAATGACGCCGCCCATCAGGACGAACGCGAGGAGCAGGCGTTGCTCCGTCGACAGGTTTTTTGTGGGGTCAGTCATGTATGAGAATTCTTTATGGTCGCAAAGTCAGTGGACAGGGTCGTAGCCGCCCTGGTGAAAAGGATGGCAGCGGACGAGCCGCTTCAGGCCCAGCCATACGCCGTGGATAGCGCCGTAACGCGAGACGGCGTCCATCATGTACTCCGAACACGTCGGCCGGAAACGGCACGCCGAAGGCAGCCACGGAGAAATGGCGGCCTTATAAAACCGTAATAGGCCGAGAACGATTAAGCGCGACATCGTTCAATCAGCCTTTCCAGTTGACGGGTCAACTCAGCCAAAGGTGCCTCAGCGGCGGCGCGGCGAGGGTTCAGGACAATGTCCAGCGCAGGATCAATCTGCTGTAAGCGCATGCGGAGCTGCTCCCGCATGCGGCGGCGGATCCGGTTTCGAATCACGGCTTTCCCCACAGCGCGGGGGATCGTGAATCCGATGCGCGGGCCAGCGTCACGATTAGTAGCGGGAGGACGGAACAGAAAAGCCACAAAGTAGGGACACGAAAAACGGCTGCCGTTGTCGTAGACCTTCCGAAAGTCAACGGACTTCAGCAGCCGGCTGTTCTTGGTAAACCGGTGTTCGCCGTTATTCGTTGGCGTGGGAGGCACGGACGGCGCGTTCGTCACTGACCGTCAACTTCCAACGGCCCCGAGCCCGGCGGCGGGCCAGGACGTTACGGCCATTCTTCGTTTGCATGCGCGAACGAAACCCGTGGGTCTTGGCGCGGTGACGGTTATTCGGCTGAAATGTACGCTTCGGCATTACTCTTTCCTATTCTAGGGCGCCAGGCACAAGCCCAACCCCGGACGCGGTGCGCCCAAAACTCGATTATAAGGTATTCGGAAGCGAAAGGGCAACTATGCTCGCCGTAAACGTATCATACACTTGACGTAAATCATGCAACGCAGAACCAAGTGGATGCTCGCCGGGGCCCTGATTGGCATACCCGCGGCGGGAGGACTCGCGTTATTCTACCTGGCCAAGCAACACGCGTCGAAAATCGAGCCTTATATTCGGGACCAGGCTTTGGCGTATTTGCGCGATCGCTTCCATGCAGAGGTGGAGATAGCGGATCTGCGGATTGATATTCCAACGCTTTCGCCAGTGAAAATGTATCTCACAAAGGGACGGGGAGTGATGGCCAGCGTGACGGCGCGGGGCGTTTTGCTTAGGAAGAACGTGCATCTTTTACTGCGGATGCAGACGATGCGCTTTGAAGTGGACTTGGGGCAACTTTTTGAACCGCATAAGGGCGTGACCGTAGTGATGCTGGATGGCGTGGAGATCGTTTTGCCACCGAAAGGGGAGGCGCCTAAACGTCAAAAAAATAGCGGGGGAGGCGCATCGCCCGATGTGCGCATTGGCGAGATTCTGATCACGAACGCCAAGCTCACGATTTCTCCAAAAGACAAAAAGCGCGTGCCTCTGGAGTTCGAGCTGCACAGAATTCGGCTGCTCGATGCCGGAAACAACGCGCCTATGCGCTACGAGGCCGAACTTCGGAACGCCAAGCCGCCGGGAGAAGTCGTTGCGAACGGGCACTTCGGGCCTTGGGACCGCGACGAACCGGGTGACACACCGCTCGATGGCGATTACAAATTTGATCGCGCGAATCTGGCCGTCTTCACTGCCATCGGCGGCATCCTCAACTCGACCGGGCATTTTCAGGGCAAGCTGAACGACTTTTTGGCAAAAGGCGAAGCGACAGTTCCGGATTTTTATCTGAAAACGTCGGGCAACAAGCTGCCGTTGGTCGCGAAGTTTGAAGTACAGGTGGACGGGACGAACGGAAATACGATTCTGAAGCCGGTGCACGGGAGGATTGGCAAGACATCGTTTGTTACGAGCGGGGGCGTGGTGAAGCAGGATGGCGACCAGCGGCGGACCATCGCCCTGGACGTCAATATGCCGGCGGGACGGCTGGAGGATGTGCTGCTGCTGGCCATGAAAGGGAAGAATCCGTTCATGTCCGGCGTGCTGCAAATGAAGAGCAAGGTGCTGCTGCCGCCGCTGACGGGGAAAGTGATTGAGAAACTGCGGCTGAATGGGCAGTTTGTGATTAAAGACGCGAAGTTCTTGCGGTCTCTGATTCAAGACCGTCTTGACCAGATGAGCCGGCAGGCGCAAGGACAACCGAAGAACCAGGAGATCGACGAAGTGGTTTCCATGATGAGCGGGCGATTCGCGCTGGCCAACGAATTAATCACGATGCAGGACTTGGCATTCGGCATTCCGGGCGCGGACTTGAAATTGAACGGCACTTACAATTTAGGCAACGAAGCGATCGATTTCCACGGGGATTTGCGCTTGCAGGCGAAGCTCTCGCAGACGCAAACGGGCTGGAAACGGTTGGCGTTGAAACCGGTGGATCCGTTTTTCGCTAAGAACGGCGCGGGCTTGTACACGAAAATCAAGATTACCGGAACGCGGAAGGAGCCCAAGCTCGGGCGAGAGAAGTAGGGCTTAGCCGTTGAGCCGGAGGCTGAACCAGCGGTGGCGCTTGGTGGGCGCGTCGCTGGCGCGGAGAATGAACCGGTAGTCCCGCCAGTTGGTGACCACCAAATAGACGGCGAGCAGGAAGATGCTGAGGGTGATGAGCGTCGCCAGGGCGACGGCACCAAGATGAAAGCCGACGGTGTCCGGACCCGGATTGAACAGATAGCGCTCAAACACGTGGCCAAAATTCATTCCGAAGAATCCGGTCAACACCGCGCCCGCGCCAAACAGCATGCTCAGCATCGCAAGGCGGTTAACGGCTTCCGTACTCCGATATTGGTTGTACTCGTTAAGAGCGGAGTTCATGTTGGTGAGTTCCTGCTCAATTTGCACGCGGAGTTCTTCGACGCGGTAGGCGCGGCACTGCATCTGAAAGTGCTCAATTTCCTCGTCTTTGTTGGCGAGTTCGTCGAAGTACCAGTAGTTGGAAAAGTTCAGGAATTCGTTGCGCAGGTCGGTGGCAATTTCAACATTTTGCCGTTCCAGCCGGCCGACGGCGAGATTCTCATAAAGACGGCGGGAGACGAGCGCGACGCTTTCGGCGAAGTCGAGGAGCGTGGCGCGGTAGAAAAGCGCCACGATGGCCATAAGGTAGTAGCGGCCGGAGAACATGCGCTCAATCAGATTGCCTTCCTGCACTTGATGCAGTCCGCGGTCGGCGACGCCACGAACGAGGGTGACGTTTGAAAAGCGAGTGAAGCCATAATAGGTGCCCTCGTGAGCCCAGCGCGTGTAGGTATGTTCGCGCAGTTGTTCACGGGTGAACGCGGGGTCATAGCGGAATCCCTCGCCATCGCGGTCGACGAAGAGAAAGCGGCTGAAGAGCTGTTCCACTTTTTCCGGCGTGCCAAACTCAGGATCGACGGCCATGTAGGAATACGGGATCATGCGCTCGTCAAAAATCTGCTCGTATTCCAAGGTGTCGTAGTTGAGGAAGTAGAGAAGGCCTTGAATCACCTTGGACAAGGGCGGTTGAAACTGGACAATCGCGCCGGATTCGAAGGTTTCGCTGGCCAGCGTCTCTTCGCCCAGAGCCAACCTTGACAGGGCCGGGACGCGGCCTTCGCGACGCTGCCGGCCGCTGGTGGGATACACCTTGCGCATCATCTCGTTCATCCACAAGGCTTCGCGGACGGTGCAATCTTTGCGTTCGACGCCGATAGAAAGAATGCCCACGCCGTTGGCGAAGAGGAAGAGGCGGAGATCAGTGACTGGGACCGAACAGGCGCGGCCGCGCACGTCATGGGCTTCCCAAAGCAGCGGTAACGTTTCCGGCAGCAGAATTTCGAAGACCCGAAGTTGCGTAGCCTGGTCGCCGGTCTTGGTATCGAAGAACACGCGCCGCACGAAGGGATGGAAGAAGACCATGTCCTGATAGGCGCTGGAGTCGAGATCAAACTCGGTGTAGGAGGCGCGCCGCCAGCCTCCCAGGCGAGCGCGGATGGGTGCCTCGGTGGCGCAATTTTCACTGCGAAGCCAGTCGTCCAGCCCGTCAATCCAACTGCGCAGCGGCGGCCAGAAATCAGGGTGCGCGGAGGCCACCACTTCCTTGTCGACAACGAATGGGAAGAGGAAATAGGTCTCGAGTTGTAGAACAGGATTTCCCGAAGGCACCTTCGTTATGATAGCTTCCCTGTTGGGATGCGGCTAACTGTTTCGATCAATGACGTGGG
>SHUN01000275.1 GCA_009697495.1 Bryobacterales bacterium
TCTTAGGCGGATGGTACGGTTTTCCGGCCACCGGAACGTAGGTTTCGTTGACGTCCGCATGGTGCCCGGAGCCAGCTTTGCCCGGTGCTTCGTCGTCGCCAGGCCCCATTGGCGCCAGGCGGTAATCTCCATCGCGAATGCCCATGGCGAGCGGGAGCGGCGCGGGCAAATCTTTCTCAAACTCCTTGATTTGACGGCTCAGCGTATCGGCGGCGGCGCGGTCGGCGGGCGTCATCAGCGAACGGAAGTTGCCGCCGCGAATGGAGAGAATCTGCGTCGCGAGTAGCTTTTGGCCTTCCGTGCGCTGGTTTTCGGGAGTGCGCACGGCCAGTTGGATGTCCGCGGGGAACGTGGCGAGCTTCCGTTCGAAGGCCTGAGTCCGGTAGGGATCTTCGATCGCGAACAGGCGCGCTTTGAGCGGCGTCGTCTTTGCTTCCACGCTATCCTTCCGCGCCTGGTAGGCCGCAACTTGGTCCTTGGGCGCCAGCGGATGGTCGTAGTGGATGTAAGGATTAAATACGGCCATCAGCTTGTAATAGTCCAACTGAGGAATGGGATCGAACTTGTGGTCGTGGCAGCGGGCGCAGCTTACGGTTAGGCCAAGGAAGGCGCGCGTAGTGGTGCCGATGAGGTCATCGAGATAGATGAACCGATACTGCGGGTTGTCTTTTTCACGAAACCCGACGGTAGCGCCGACACGATGGAAACCGGTGGCGATCAGGGCGTCGTAATCGGGATTATCGAGTTCGTCTCCGGCGACCTGTTCGCGGATAAAGCGGTCGTAGGGTTTGTCCTGGTTGAAAGCGCGGATGACGTAATCGCGGTAGCGCCAGGCGTTGGCGTAGGTGAAGTCCTGTTCGTAGCCGCCGCTATCGGCATAGCGGGCGACATCGAGCCAGTGCCGGCCCCAGCGTTCGCCGTAGAGCGCGGAAGCGAGCAGACGGTCGACGAGCTTGGAAAACGCATCGGGAGCGGTGTCGCGAACGAACGTGTCGACATCGGCGGGGCTGGGCGGGATGCCGGTCAGATCGAGATAGGCCCGGCGTATCAGCGTGTTTTTCGCGGCTTTCGCGGAGGGATTCAATTGCTTTTCGCCGAGTTTGGCGAAGATAAAAGCATCGATCGGGTTTTTGTTCCAAGCGGAGTTGGCGGCCGCCGGCGGTTGCGGCCGGGCGGGCGGACGGTAGGCCCACCAATTGCGGTCGGCGGCGGTGATCTTCATCGGGGCGGGTGCGGCGGAGGCCGCCGCCACGGGAGCGGCTAACCAGACCGCGCCTTGGTCGATCCACTGCCGAATCGTCTCTATCTCGCCGGCCGTCAGCTTGCCGCCTAACGGCATCGACGGCTCTATTTCGCCAAGCAGCCGTTTCATCAGCGGGCTCTCGCCGGATTTGCCCGGAACGATCGACGCGCCATGCGCTCCGCCCCGGAGCGCCGCTTCCCGTGTGAGCAGGCTGAAGCCCGATAGCTGTTGCGACGCGCCGTGACAGCCGGCGCAAGAGCGGGCAAAAATGGATTGAACCGCCGCCGGCTGCGCCGCCGCCGCGCAGGCAAGCGCCAGCAGCAGGAGCACCTTTGGTGAAATCTTCTTCATGTCCAGTCGAATGATATGCGAATACCGGGAATTGCGCAACGGCATTGGCGGACTTGATATAATCCCGGCGGGAGTCGAAATGAATCGTTTCGTTGTGCCGGTCGTATTTGCCATGTTCGCGGTTAGTGCCGCGGCCGCCGATGCTGGGGCGGACGTGAAGGCCTCATCAGCCGCCTGGAGGCAGGCGGTGGTTAAGCAGGACCGGGAGAGCCTGGCCCGGCTGCTAGCCGATGACCTTGTTTACGCGCATTCCGGCGGAAAAACCGAGAACAAGGCGGAGTATATCAGCGCGGTGACCAGCGGTCCGTCTCGCTATGAGTCGTTTGGCGAGACGAACACGATCGTCCGGGTCTACGGAAAGGCCGCGATTTTGGAAGGCAACGTCGAAGTGAAGCCGGCCGGCCGCGCCGCCTACAAAGTACGGACGCTGGAGGTTTATATCAACGATGGCGGCAAGTGGAAAATGACGGCACACCAGTCGGCCAGATTGACGCCGTAGCGCTGGCGGCAAGATTGACGCCGTAGCGCCGCGCCTGCCGTTTCTCGAAGCGGAACTGCTGCTGCTTGTGTTGGCCGCCCTCGTCGCCTTCGATGGTGGCGAGTAAAGCTCCCTGGGCGTCCTTTTCGTACGGGATGATCTTCGGGTGATCGTGCTTTGGTGTTCGTCGCCGACGTCAGTTTGAACTCGGTGGGCGGGCGGGGGCTGTTGGGAGTAGGCGAATGTCATCGTGACCGTCCCGGCGAGAGGGCGGTGCCGGGGTGGACGGCGGCGGTTTTTGCGGTTTATTTTTTCCAGACGGGATTGGCGAAAGCGCCGTTACCGGCGATGTCCCAGACGGCGAGGCGGGCCCAGCGCCAGTTGGGGGCGGGGGCCTCGAACTCGATTTTCAGTTTCTCGAACGGGCGGGAGGATTCGAGGCTGAAGATGTGGCGGTGCGTTTGTTGGCCGTCGCCCCAGACGAGTTCGGCGAATTGCAAGGGAAGGGTATTTTGGATTTGCGCGGTGGCTTTTAGTTTGCCGGCACTTGCCTCCGCGATGCTGTGTTCAGGCATCAGCACTTCGCCGGTGGAGACGAAGAAATCGCCTTTGTCCATAGCGTTGATCAGTTCGCCGTAGTTGTCGTAGGAGGGGAGTTTGGCGGCGCGCACATAGTTGATGTTCATGTGGGCGTAGAGCTCGTGCGTGTGGTCGATTTGGAAGACATCGACTTCGGCGAGGAGGCGTTTTTTGAGGCCCCAGTTGCTCATGTCGTCCAGGAGGGTGAGGCTGCGTTCGCCCATGCGGGGGGAGGCCATGTCAGCGGGCATTTGCTTCCAGCCGGCTCCGAAATAGGTATCGTCCAAAAAGTGTTCGGTGTTGCGGATTTTGTCGGGGTATTCTTTAGAGCCTTTGGTGCGGGGGTGGGTTTGGTAGGCGAATCCCTTCTCGCGGTGCATCATGTCGAGGAGAGCTTTTTGGCTGCCGATGGTGTAGACGGTGCCGTAGCCGGGGACTTCGGCGATGGAGGATTTGGAGCCAATGGGGGCCATGATCCAGTAGACGGGCTTGGGGAAAGAGACGGCCCAATGGCCGCCGTAATGGACGTTGGCTTCCTCGGAGGGGATGAGGAGGAAGTCCTTGCCGGATTGGGCGCGGCAGTTATCGAAATAGGCTTTGAGTTCTTTGAGGCGGAGTTCGGTTTGGTCTTGCGGGTGGCCGTCGCCGTGGAAGTCAGCGATGATGGCGGCGTCGACGCCCATGTCCATAAGGACGGGTTTGAAGGGCGGGACCCAGTTGGCGGGCTTGGCCATGGCCTGCACGGTGTAGGCGAAGTGCCAGTGGGGGGCGACGGTGAGATAGCCGGGGAGGCGAGGGAACTTATCGCGATTAGTGAACTGAGTTACTTCGTCGAGCAGCGGTTGAGCGGGGCCGCCGCTGAGTAAGTAGAAGACATTCATGCGCTGGGCGGTTCCGGGTGGCGCGTTCATCCAGGGGTAGAAGCGGGAGTTGTCGTCGGGGAGCTGGCGGATGCCGAGCGAGACTTGGCCGCGCCACGAAGTGTGCCACAAATAGGCCATATTCGTCGTGAAATCACGGGGCATGAAGTATTTGTGGGGGGCAGGGAAGACGGCGATGGTCCCACCCTGCGCGCGTGCGGCGAGAGTACGATAGCGAACCTGGACGGGTAGCTTCTCGCTGGTGTTGGGATGCTCGACTGTTAGTTTGCCTTCGGTGTCGTAGTAAGTGATTTCCGACTCCATGTTATTGCCGGGACGGGAATCGCGCGGGAGGGCCATGCGGAGGCCGGCGTCGTAGAAGTAGGCGGTATCTGGCTCATTCGTTGAGGCAACGGCGGCCTGCTGGATGAGGCGCGTGCCGGGGTAGAAGGTGTAACGGATGGAGCCGTTGAAGGGGCCCATCTGGAAGCCGTCGAAGATGATTTCGACGCGGTTGCCGGTGGTGACGGCGCGGGCGGCGGTAGCTTGGAAGCGGCCTTGATGGGAGCGCGTGCCCTCGGGATGGGAGGGCGGAAAATCGAAGAACTCATCGAAGCCGCCGCGGCGTTTGCCGGTAGTGGCGGTGTAAAGCGGGACCGCATTTTCGACGATGTTCACGCCGTTCCGGCGAATGGCGGTGATGAGAGGGCGCGCGGGTTCGAGGTTGAACGCGGCTTCCCAGTTGCCCATTTCGGCGTCCTGCCAGCGGACGATGGCGTCGTCGCCAACGCGGGTTACGGAGATGGGGCCGGGCTTTAGGCCTGTCAGGTCGAGTGGGACCGTGGCGGCGCAGGCGAGCGGGGCGAGGAGGAGTGTGAGTCTGGGGATCGCCGCTCCGGTGAACCGGGCCGACCTGGCGGCGCAGGCGAGCGGGGCGAGGAGGAGTGTGAGCCAGTGAGTGGTGTGCATATTGATCTCAGAACTTGAGCCGGACCTGGAAGAGGAGGAAGCGCATGGTGCTGGAGGTGTTGTTGGTGACTCGGCCGAAGTTGGTGGAAGTGGGGTCGAGATTGGGGTTTTCGAACTGGGAGCGGTTCATGGCGTTGAGGGCGTCCATGCGGAGTTGGAGGGTAAAGGATTCTTTGATTTTGAAGTCGCGTTGGATGTTGGTGTCCAAGCGGTTTAGGGTGTCGCCGCGGACGCCGTCGACGCGGGTGGGGAAGACGCGGGCCTGGAAGGCGGCGGGCGTTTTGGCTGGATCGCGTTCGAAACCGGCGGTGTTGAACCATTGATCGAGGGTACGAGTTCCGGTGTTGATGGAGTTGGGGTCGCCGGTGTAGAAGAGGTTGCCCCAATCGAGGAGAGGGCCGGGCTGCCATTCATAGGTCGCGGCTAGCTGCCAGCCGCCGAGGATGTGATTGAGGACACCGGAATGGAAGAGGGCGCGGCCGCGGCCGAAGGGGAGTTCCCAGATGCCGGTGGCGGCGAAGCGATGGGGAACGCCGGTGTTGGATTGGCGCCAACTGGGATCGGCGTCGAACTCGTTGTGGTAATAGAGTTTGTCGCGCTGATAGAGGCCGGTGTAATTGGCGTTGAGGGTGAAACCGCTGGAGAAACGGCGTTGGAAGGTGGCTTCGACGTCGTGGGTTTT
>SHUN01000276.1 GCA_009697495.1 Bryobacterales bacterium
TTGAGTACCGATGCCCGAATCAGCGGCTTCAGCCCCTTCTTCGACACCAAGTCGACTTGGCGTCCGATTAGCCGTGAAAAATCTAGCATCAATCCTGCGTAGTCCACCAGATCGACCTCGGCGCCGGGCATAAAATCGACCAGCAAATCGATATCGCTGTCCGCGCGCATATCGCCACGCGCGGCTGATCCGAAAACGCAAAGTTCCCGGACATGGTACTGGAGGCAAAGGCTGGCCAAAAGGGTTTCGTCGGCCTGTGCGTTGCCAAGTTGGATCGTGCGGCTCATGTCGCGGGTATCTCTCCTCATTAGGCGATCAAGTTCATTCTATCCGCCTCCGCTCCCGCAATACGCTGGCGTCCCCAAAATCCTTCCCCCGCCCCGTGGACTCCTTGTTTCGAATGAGATCGTCGAAGCCGATAAACTTGGCTCGCACGCCGTCTATCTCGCCTTCGACTCGGGCTGCCCACGCGTCATCAAAGTCGACGCCCGATATCGACGTAAGTAAGTCGATCTGGTTCGGCGGATACCCCAATTGAATGATCTGGTCCGGCTGGTTGATGTCGTCTGGAGTAAGTTCCAACTGGGCAAATCCAAACTGCCGGAGCGCCTGAATGACACACTCAGCATTCGCCGAAGTCGGGCGGACTAAGATATCGATGTCACTCGTGAATCTCGGGTGTCCATGCCACGCCACCGCAACTCCACCGACAATAAGAAAGTCAACTTCGTTCGAATTTAACAATTCGATAAACTCGCGCCAATCTTTGGGCAGTTGCATCTGGATACATTAGCTCCCGAAGCTGGAAAAGTATCTGCATTCTTTCAGCAGGAGTCATCCGCATGTACGTTTCGTGCTCAGCGGCGTCCGCTTCCTCAAATGAGTTAAATTTGCGGACCACCTTCTCCATACTTCATTCTACCGTGCCCTGAAACCGCTCATTCCAAACAATCCCCAATCCCGGCAACGACGGCGTCAAATACCCCCCGCCCGCCCTCACTAGCGGCTCGGAAAGAAACGAATTCGCCGTCTCCAAAACATTCGGATTAAACTCACACAAATGACAGTTCTCCGTCGCCGCCGCGAAGTGCAATGCCGCCGCAATCTGGGGCCCCATCGCGATACTCAAATGCGGAACCACTTCCCCGCTGAACGCCGCCGCAATCCGCCGCGACCCCGTTATCCCGCATCGCCCAAGATCCGGCTGCAACACCCCCGCAATCCCCAAAAACGGCCGCAACTCATGCAGCGAACGATAGCTCTCCCCAACCGCAATCGGCGTCGCAATAGCCGCAGCCAACTCCAAATGCCCATCCACATCTTCGGGATACAAAGGACACTCCAGCCACCGCGCATTCCGCGCGTCCAATTCCAAAGCCATCGCAATCGCCCGCTCCGGCGGTAAATGCCACAACGCGTCAACCGCGAAGCGCATCCCCGCTGGCAATAAGTCCGCAATCGCCAATAACTCCCCCCACTCTGACTCGTAATAGAGCTTCACCAATGAAAACCCCTCATCCGCATAACGCGCCGCGAACCCAGCTCGATCATGCGGAGTCAATCCGGAAGTTCCGCTCAAATACGCGGGAATAAACTTCTTCGGCGCTTCATGCAGCAGTTCACAAACGGGCTTACCGGCCATCTTCCCCGCCACATCCCACAACGCAATATCCACCCCGCTGATCGCGTCCAGCATGAACCCGCCCGTCTGCCCCCGCACCCGCATCGTCGCGTACATCCGGTCCCATAACAAAGCGATCCCCGCCGCCGTACCTGCAAACTCCTCCCCAACAACCGCCGGCCGCAATAAATGCTCCACAATCGCGCAAGCCACCTCCGGTGCCAGCGGCGCCTGCGCCTCTCCCCAGCCCACCGTCCCATCGGCCATCTCCACCCGAATCAGCGCCGTCTCAAAGTTCACCGAATAGAGGACCGGATACGCCGTCGACCAGCGATAATTCCCCTCGCCCATCAACGCCGTCGGCGAACCGGCCGTCCCCTTCGCCCCGCCAAAATCGCGCGGCAGCCGCACTGGAATTGCTGTTAGTGATGTGATCCGCATATACAATAGAAAATTCGCATGAAACTACGCCGTCTGACTCGTAAACGCGCAACCGACGAGGTTTATGAAAACCTCCGGGACGCTATTTTGAATCGGCTTTTTAAACCGGGGGAACGGTTGCATGTCGATGAGATCGCCGAGCGCCTCGGCGTCAGCCTCACGCCCGTCCGCCACGCCATCCAGCAGTTGGCCTCCGAAGGCCTCATCGAAATCAAGCCCCGCAGCGGCACTTTCGTCGCCACCTTGTCCCTCGACGACATTGACGCGACTTTCGATGTCCGCATCGCCCTTGAATGCCTCGCCGCCGAAAAGGCAATGGACCGCATCCGCCCTGCCGATGTGCATAAGCTGGAAGAACTTCTCAAACAGTTGCGCAAGCCCGTGACCAGCGAGGAAACGCTCCGGAAGCACGAGAAAGCCAACAGCGATCTCCATCTGCTGCTCATCGAGGCCGCCGGAAATCGCCGGCTTACCGAAATCTACAAAGGCCTCAACGCCCATCTCACCATCGCCCGCATTCATGCCGCCGAACACAACGACCCGCGTCCTGCCAAGGAGATCGCCAAGCGCTTCGCCGCCGAGCAATCCGAACACGACGAAATCGTCGCCGCCCTCAAAGCCCGCGATTTGCCGCGCATGAAAACCGCTGTTGAAAAGCACATCGGCCGCGCTAAGTCGTCGTTGATGAATGCCTGGAAATCGCAAAATTAAACCGCCAGCGGCCCCCGCACCATCCGTCGCACGATGAAGTACGACAGCGGATGCAGCACGCTCATTAAAACAAAAATTGCCTCGTACCCGAAATACTGCACCACATAGCCCGTCATCCATATGAACAGCGTTCCGCCAAGCCCGTTGCCAAAGGCCAGTATGCCCGAAACCACGCCGATCATCGGCTTCGGAAATACGTCGTTCGTCAGCGTCGCCTGATTCGTCTTCCACGCCATGTGCGAAAACGCGATCACGCAGATCAGAGCCAGCGTCGTCGTCCGCCCCGGCGCATGATTCACCGCCAAACTTAACGGCATCACCATCGCGAACGGCAGCATCACCGCCATGCGCGCCCGCAACGGGTCGAATCCGCGCGCCACCAATCGCCCGCTGATCCAACCGCCAATCAGCGCTCCGGCATCGGCCGCCAGATACGGCATCCATGCCAGCATGCCCATCTCGGCCATCGTGAATCCGCGCTGCTCAACCAGATATTTCGGCAGCCAGAAAAGATAGAACCACCACACTGGATCGGAGAAAAATCGAGCCAGCAACAGCCCCCATGTCTGCCGGTATCGGAGTACTTCCTGCCACGGCATTTTCGCGCCGCCAGCCACCGGAGGGTCCGCCAAAACGTACGCCCGCTCCTCTTCCGTAATCCGCGGATGGCGGTCCGGCGGATAGTAAATCAACAGCCACAACGCCAGCCACACAAAGCCCAGCGACCCCGTGATAACGAACGCCGGCTGCCAGCCGTAATTCGCGTTGATCCACGTGACAACCGGCGGCGCGATCACCGCTCCAATCGCCGCGCCTCCATTGATCAACCCGTTCACCAGCGCCCGTTCCTTCGCCGGATACCACTCGCTCACCGCCTTGAACGCGGCCATGAAATTCCCCGACTCCCCCATCCCCAACAGAAATCGCAAAATCCCCAATGACCACACGCCCTGCGCAAATGCGTGCGCCATATTCGCCACTGACCACCACACCATGAACACGCTCAAGGAAAGCCGCGTCCCCCACCGATCCACCAGAAAACCCGAACCCACATACATGACCGTGTAAGCCGCCAGGAACGCCGTCAAAATGTTCGAATATGCAATCGGCGACAGGCCCAACTCCCGCGTCAGCACCGGCGCCAATACCGATAGCGTCTGCCGGTCGATGTAGTTAATTGCCGTCGACAGGAACAGTAGTGCCGCGATCCACCAGCGTAAATGCGGGATGCGCATGGGTTAAGTATTGCTGAGTCTCTGCCGTAATTGCGCCAACTCCGCCACGCTTTCCGCCTCCAGCGCGGCCGTCGGATGCCGCACATGCGCTGAGGCAATCACCCCTTCCGCAACCAGATTATGCTTCTGCGCCGATACCCCCAACCCCGGCTGCAACTCAAATCGCAGCAGCGGCAACACCCGCGTAAACACCGCCCACGCCGCCTCCAATTCCCCACGTTCCAAATGATTCCAAATCGCCACCAAATCCCGCGTGCGGTCGCTGCCGGGCATCTGCCCCCGCGCGCCGCGCTGCCATTCTTCAATAAAAAATTGGCAGTTCAGCCCGCCAAACAACGTCAGCGAGCCCGCCGCCAGTTTCGCCACCGCCGTAAATTTCGAAGGCGTCGGCGGCGCTTCCACTTTCACATATTTCACGTTTTCAATCTCACGCCCCATCCGCGCCAACAGCGCAGGCGGCATCGCCACTTGCGTCATCAGCGGAGCATCCTGCACCATGATCGGAATCCGAACGGCATCCGAAATCGCGCCGAAGTAATACATCAGCCCGTCCCCGTCCGTCTTCAGAAAATAAGGCGGCAGCACCATCAGGCAATCCGCGCCAAGATCTTCCATTTCCTTGCTCAACGCAACCGCGGCATTGGTACCCGTATGCCCGCTCGAGGCCACCAGCGGCACTCGCCCACCTACCCGCCTCGCAATGCGCCGCATCAATTCCATTCGCTCCGAAGCCGACAGCGTGTACCCCTCGCTGGCATTCCCGAACAGGCCCAGCCCATGCGCCCCTTGTTCCAGTAAATAATCGATCAGCCGGTCCTGGCTATCGAAGTCCACGGAGCCGTCAGGGTGAAAGGGTGTGTTCGCGATTGGGTAAACGCCCGTTAAAATCTGCATCAATGTGAATTTGATATCACAGACTGCGGCACTTGTCACGTTGCGCTCCGGCCCGGACTCTGATTTGATCGTATCTGGCCTTCATGCTCTGTTTCCTAATCGCCATCCTCGCAACCGCCGCCCTCCTCGCCCAGCCAGTCGAATTCAATCGCGACATCCGGCCCATTCTTTCGGATCGCTGCTTCGCCTGTCACGGCCCCGACGCCGCCAACCGCAAGTCCACACTCCGCCTCGACGGCGAAGC
>SHUN01000277.1 GCA_009697495.1 Bryobacterales bacterium
GTCCGCCATCTGCAACAACTCTCCCAACTCCGAACTCACCATCAATATCGCCGCCCCTTGCCGCGCCAATTCGTCCATCACCGCGAACACTTCCACCTTCGCCCCAATATCGATTCCCCGCGTCGGTTCATCAAACAGAAACACCCGCGCCCCCCGCGACACCCACTTCGAAATCACTACTTTTTGCTGATTCCCGCCCGACAGCCGCCCCGCCTTCTGCGCCCCCGAATCGCAGCGAATCCGCAACCGCTCAATCGCCTTCGCCGTCATCTCCCGCTCTGCCGTGTGCCGCAAAACACCATACTTCGACAACACATCCGCCATCGTCACATTCCATGAAATTGGCAACTCCCTGGCCAGCCCCGTCTTCTGCCGGTCCTCCGGAATCAGCGCGATACCGAGCGCCACCGCATCCTGCGGACGCCGAATTGTCACGCGCTCATCGCCCACCCAAATCTGTCCCGCGCTCGGCTGGTCCAGCCCGAATATCGCCCGGCACAGCTCCGTCCGCCCCGCCCCAACCAATCCCGCCAACCCCACAATCTCTCCCGCCCGCACCGAGAACGAAACATCCCGGACAGCCGGCGGCGACGTCAAATTATGCACCCGCAATAGCTCCGTCCCCGGCGTTACAGCCTTCCGCTCATACAGCGCCGCCACTTCCCGCCCCACCATATAGCGAATCATCGCGCCCGTCGACAATGTCGCCAGCGCCTCCGAATGGACCGTCTCTCCATCGCGCAAAATCGTAACCTTGTCCCCGACAGACCGCAACTCGTCCATTCGGTGCGTAATATAAATCACGCCCGTCCCGCGCTCCCGCAGCGTCCGCACAATCTTAAAAACCTCATGCGTCTCCGCCTCGGAAAGCGACGACGTCGGCTCGTCGAAAATCAGCAGCGAAGTCCCATGTTGTATCGCCCGGCAAATCTCAACCAACTGCTTCCCCGCTGGGCTCAACCGTTCCACGCGCCATTCCGCCTGCAATGGGAAATGATGCTCCTCAATCAGCCGCCGCGCCTTTTCCACCATCGCTCCCCGGTCCACAAAACCAAACCGGTTCGATATCTCCCGGCCCAAATAAATGTTCTCCGCCACAGTCAAATGCGGGGCCAGCAGCGACTCCTGATGCACCATCGCAATCCCCTGTTGCGCCGCTTCCACCGGGTTCGCAAAATTCACCAGTTCCCCGCGCCACCGCATCTCCCCGCCATCCCTTTGCTGCAATCCCGCGATGATTTTCATCATCGTCGACTTGCCCGCGCCGTTCTCCCCCATAACCAAATGCACTTCGCCTGCGTCTACACACAAGTCTCCGCTCCGAAGCGCAACCACGCCTCCGAATCGCTTTTGCACCCCTTTGAGTTCGAGTAACATCGCAAAAGGGATAGTTTACACCCGCGACGTTGACATAAACTAAAACTAATTCTGTGATGCCCTGCCTCTATTTCCTGCTCCTCCTCACCGCCGCGGGCCTCCACGCCCAGCCCGCCGATCTTTTCGAATCCAAAATCCGCCCCGTCCTCGCCGCCAACTGCTACGGCTGCCATTCCTCCAAGCTCAAATCCCCCATGGGCGATCTTGTCCTCGATACCAAAACGGGGCTCCGTAAAGCCGTCGAAGGCCGATTATTAAAAGCGCTCCGCCACAACGACGGCAACATCCAAATGCCCCCCAGCGGCAAACTTCCGCAGAACGTCATCGACAATTTCGAAGCCTGGGTCAACGTCGGCGCCATCGATCCCAGACCCGATACAGCCACCACATCCCAAGCCCTTCGCGGCATGTCCGTCGAAGTGGGCAAAAAATGGTGGTCTTTCCAACCCGTCAACGAGCAACCTGCGCCCGCCGTCAAAAATTCAAAATGGCTGCAACGCAAAATCGACGCCTTCCTGCTCGCCCGCATGGAAGAGAAGCAGTTAACGCCTTCCGATAAGGCCGACAAGCAGACCCTCGCCCAACGCCTCTATCTCACCCTCACCGGCCTCCGTCCGACCTATGAAGAAATCGAAGCCTTCGTCAAAGACGCCGATCCCAACGCCTACAAAAACCTCGTCGATAAACTATTGAGCTCCGATCAATACGGCGAAAAATGGGCTCGCCACTGGCTCGACGTCGCCCGCTACGCCGAGGACAATCCCACGAGCGAAGCGACAAACCCGCCCTATC
Organism: Bryobacterales bacterium; assembly: GCA_009697495.1. GTDB lineage: Bacteria > Acidobacteriota > Terriglobia > Bryobacterales > Bryobacteraceae. The sequence goes on from SHUN01000277.1 coordinate 2,170, forward strand.
CCTACGCCTGGCGCTACCGCGATTGGGTCATCGAAGCCCTCAACAAAGACGTCCCCTACAACGAATTCCTAAAGCTCCAACTCGCCGCCGACAAAATCCCAAATACCAAACGCGAAGACCTCCGCGCTCTCGGCTACCTGGGCGCCGCGCCTGTCTACCACAAGGATCAGCGCCTCTCCTACGACGTCATCTACACCTTCCTGTCCGACGACTGGGATGAACGCGTGGACGCCGTCACGCGCGGCCTCCTCGGCCTCACCGTCGCCTGCGCCCGCTGCCACGATCATAAGTTCGATCCCATCCCCACCAAGGACTACTACGGCCTCGCCAGCGTCTTCGCCTCCACCATGCGCTCGGAGCGCCCGACCTTCGACATAGACCCCCAAGTCGAAGCCCGCTTCCAATTCGTCCAGCGCCGTCTTTTCGATCTCGCCTACTCCCGCAACCTCCTCACCGGCGAGGCCTCCACCGTCGTTGGCGCGGCCGAACGCGTCGCCCGCTGGAAACTCGAAATAGCCGAACTCCAAAAGGAAATGGAGTCCCTTCAAACCCGCTACCCCGTCCTGGTCCAGTACCTTGAACGATTCTGGCGCGATCCCCCCAAGCAGGCCAAACAAGCCGTCACCGACCGCCGCCGCCCCGGCGCTTCCGCCGAGCCCTTCATGAACACCGTCTACGACGCCGCCAGCTTCGTCGATGGCTCCGACGCCAACTACACCTGGCTCTTTTATAAGCCCAACGAACCTCGCGATCTCCCCGTCTTCCTCCGCGGCAACGTCGACGCCCCCGGCGAACCCGCCCCGCGCAAATTCCTCGAAGTTCTCGCGAAGTCGGACCCCAAACTCACCAACGGTTCCGGCCGGCTCGACCTCGCCGAAAAAATCGTCACCGATGCCGCCCCGCTCACCGCCCGCGTCATCGTCAACCGCGTCTGGGCCTGGCACTTCGGCCGCCCCATCGTCAACACCCCCAGCGACTTCGGCACCCAAGGCGACAAACCCACGCATCCCGAACTGCTCGACGATCTCAGCGCCCGCTTCATCGCCAACGGCTGGTCGCTCAAATGGCTCCACCGCGAAATTCTCCTCTCCAGCGCCTGGCAGCAAGCCAGTAACCGCCGCGCCGACGGCGACAAAATCGACCAATCCAACACCCTGCTGTGGCGCATGAACCCGCGTCGCCTGGACGTCGAAGCCTACCGCGACTCCCTCCTCCGCATCGCCGGTACCCTCGACGCCAAAATCTACGGCATCTCCCAGGATCTCGACGCCGACACCAACACCCGCCGCACCATCTATGGCCGCATCGCCCGCGGTCGCCTCAGCAACATTCTCAAGCTCTACGACTTCCCCGACGCCACCCAAACCAGCCCCAACCGCGACCTCACCACCACTCCCCTCCAGCAACTCTTCGTCATGAACAGCCCGTTCCTCCGCGCCCAGGCCAACAGCCTTGTAAAAACCATCGATAGCGAGCCTGACACCAACGCACGCATTCGCGCCCTGTATCGAAAAGTACTCGCCCGCGACCCCAGCTCCAAAGAAATCGATATCGCCAAAAACTATTTGGCCCAAAGCGATATCACGAACTTCGCCCACGTACTCCTTTCCACCAACGAGGTCCTGTTCCAAAAATGACCAGACGGCAATTATTCCAGCAAATGTGCGGAGGCCTCGGCGCCATCGGCCTTAACGCCATGGCCGCTAGCTACGGCGGTCCCAAAACCGCCGGCAAGGCCAAACACGTCATCTTCCTTTTCCTCCCCGGCGGCCCCTCCCACGTCGACATGTTCGACCCCAAACCCGCCCTCGAAAAATTCGCCGGCCAGCGCCCCGGCTCCGTCGATCTCCGGACGGAACGGCAGACCGGCGGCCTGCTGCCAAGCCCATTCAAATTCCAGAAATATGGCCGGGCCGGGGTCGACGTCAGCGAACTCCTCCCTCAGATCTCTTCCGTCATCGACGACATTTGCGTCATGAAGTCGATGTACACTTTCAACCCCACCCACACTCCTGCCCGCAGCTTAATCCACTCCGGCTCCATCCTCGCTACGCGCCCCTCTCTTGGTTCCTGGGTCTCCTACGGCCTCGGCACCGAGAACCAAAACCTCCCTGCATTCGTCAGCCTGAGTCCCGGCGGCGCAGGCGGACCCCAGGTTCGCTCCGGCTTTCTCCCCTCCGAATTCCAAGGCACGCCCTTCAATGACTCTGAAGTCGAGCCGGAGAAGATGATCGCCAATCTCCGCAACAAGGTTCTCGACAAGGACGCCCAACGCCGCCAACTCGACGCCATCCAGGCGCTCAACGGTGAGTTCAGCAACGGCTTCGGTGCCGACGATTTCCTGGAAGGCCGCATCAAATCCATGGAAGCCGCCTATCGTATGCAGTTCGAAGCCATGGACGTTTTCGACATCCGCAAGGAACCCGACGCCATCCGCGCCGAGTACGGCACAACCCCATTCGCCAACGGCTGCCTGCTGGCCCGAAGACTTGTCGAAAAAGGCGTCCGCTACATCCACGTCAACACTGATGCCGGCCAGGACTGGGACGACCACAAGGACATCGAAAAGAATCTCCGCAAACGCTGCCCCGGCATGGACCAGGCCGCCGCCGCGCTCATCCGCGATCTCAAGCGCCGCGGCCTGCTCGATGAAACGCTCGTCGTCTGGGGCGGGGAATTCGGACGCACGCCGGTCAGCGAGAGCGGCACCGGCCGTGATCATAATCCGTACGGCTACACCATGTGGATGGCCGGCGGCGGCATTAAAGGCGGTTTGGCCTACGGAGCCACCGATGAGTTCGGTTTCAAAGCGGTAGAAAATCGCGTCAGCGTCCATGACCTCCACGCGACGATTCTCCACCAGCTCGGGATCGACCACACGAAGCTTACGTATCGCTACGCCGGGCGCGACTTCCGGTTAACCGACGTTCATGGCGAGGTGGTAAAA
>SHUN01000278.1 GCA_009697495.1 Bryobacterales bacterium
CGGAATGGAGAGATTCTGGCGATGGTGTCGAGGCCGGCGTTTGATCCGAGCAAGTTCGCGGGACGGATTCGCCGCAAAGACTGGGACGAGATCATGAACAACGACGAGAAACCGATGTTGAACCGGGCAATACAGGCCAATTTGGCGCCCGGATCGACGTTTAAGCCGTTGGTGGCGCTTGCGGCGCTGGAGAACGGGGTGATCGACGAGAAGACAACATTTCACTGCCCCGGAGGGATGAGTTTTTACGGACATTACCATAGCTGCCACAAGAAAACCGGGCATGGAACGGTGAACCTGCACCAGGCGCTGGCGCAAAGCTGCGATGTATTTTTTTACAACGTGGGGAATCGGCTGGGAATTGACAGGCTGGCAAAACTTGGCGAGATAGCCGGGCTGGGGAAGGAGACGGGAATCGACCTGCCGTTTGAATACCGGGGCATCCTGCCGTCAACAAAGTGGAAGGCGCGGACGCTACGGCAGCAATGGTATCCGGGGGACATGATTTCGGTAGCCATTGGCCAGGGTTACCTCGCCATCACGCCACTGCAACTGGCGGTGATGACGGGTGGAATCGCGGCGGGCGGAGTGTGGCAACGGCCTCATCTGGTAAAAAATTCCGTGCGGACGGAACCACGAAAATCGGATGTCAACATCGAGAACATCAACCGGGTCGTTTATGGGATGTACGGGGTGGTGAATGAGGGCGGCACGGGCCGCGTGGCGAGGCTGCCGGGGATTGAAGTGTGCGGAAAGACCGGGACGGCGCAGTTGGCTTCGAACGCGTTGTTAAAATCGTCGGCGAAGCTGGCGGCGGAGTTGAAGGACAACGCGTGGTTTGTGGCGTTTGCGCCGCGAGTGGATCCGGAAGTGGTGGTGTCGGTTCTCTTTGAGGCCGGCGGTCACGGGGACCAGGCTGCGCCGATCGCGCGCGACGTAATGAAGGCGTACTTCGACAAGAAGAGCCGAAATGTGAACCGGCTGCCGACATTGGCGCTGGCGCCCCACGGTTCGAAAGGATTCGCCAACTGAAAATTGCAAGCTATCGTTCCATTCGAGATTTCGATTGGGGACTGCTGCTGATCGCGCTGCTGATATGCGCGATAGGCATCCTGCAGATTTTTTCCGCCGGGCAAGGCACGAAGTGGAAAGACCTTTGGTGGAAACAGATTATATTCGTCTGTATTGGATTGGTGCTGATGTGGATCATCTCGTCGATCGACTATCACACGCTGTTGGGGCAAGTACCGATATTGTACGGCGTGATGATCCTGCTGCTAATCATCACAGCGTTTTTCGGCGTCAAGATATTCGAAGCGCGGCGGTGGATTGCACTGCCAGGCGGGTTTCTGTTTCAAATATCGGAGTTCGCCAAACTGGTGATGGTGCTGGTGGTGGCGCGGTTTTTGACGGAGCTGCGAACGGAGTCCGTGCATTGGAAGGATTTGGTGAAGCTGTGCGGGCTGGTGGGGCTGCCGATGCTGATGGTGATGAGGCAGCCCGATCTGGGAACGGCAATGACGTACGTTCCGATCCTTTTGATGGGCGTATTTCTGGCGGGATTGCGGTGGCAGTACATGGTGCTGATCGGGCTGTTGGCGATGGTGCTGATTCCGTCGAGCTGGTTTTTGTTGAAAGATTATCAAAAATCGCGCATTCTCACGTTTCTTGATCCTTCGCGAGATCCGAAGGGGGACGGGTATCAGGTTATTCAGTCGAAAATCGCGATCGGCAATGGAGGAATGTGGGGGAAGGGCGTGACGAAGGGAACGCAGACACGCTACCAATTCCTGCCGGTGCCGCACACGGATTTTGTTTTTTCGGCGTTTGGAGAGGAGCACGGATTCGTGGGCGTCGTTTTCGTGCTGGGGCTGTATTTCCTCTTATTCATGCAGATTGTGCAGAATGCGCAGACGGCGCCGGATCGCGGCGGAATGTATATCTGCATGTGTATTTGCGCAACGCTGCTGTTCCACATACTGGTGAATGTGGGGATGGTGGTGGGGCGAATGCCGGTAACCGGGATTCCGCTGCCGTTAATGAGTAACGGCGGTTCCGGGATGCTGAGTGTGTTTATGATGTTGGGACTGGTGAATAACGTTCGGCTGCGGCGATTCGTGAATTAGCGGCGCGAGGCGGCGACGGACTTCGCGCGCGTGTGGTCTTCGGCGGGTGATTCAACAGGGATGACAACCTGACTGCGCGCGAAGCGTTTTTCCTTGCTGAATTTTTCCTGTATGCAGCGGAAACTCCAGAAGTTATTGCGGCAGTACTCACAGCGCACGGGTTTTGCGCCAAGCGCCAGCATGGCGCGGGTCAACAGCGTGGGGCTGTAATACTCACGGCTCCAACGGCTCAAATCCATACGATGGCAGCAGTGGCATTTGGCGAAAATTATATGGGCAATGGTGTGAATATTTGCGCGGAAGAAATGGCCGCAATCGTCACAACGGAAATGGTAGATACCGCAAACGTGAAGGAGCTTGCGCAAGACAAGTTTTTTGCGGGAGAGCCGAACTTCGTCGGAATCGCATTTGGGACAGGCAAGTACCATGAGTCATCATACATCTGTAGAGCGCGTGAGGGGGAGGAATCGCCGCACTATTCAGGACTGGTTAGAGGGCGACGGGCTGTGGGCGCCGGGCGGCGACATAGCCGGCGATATAGGCGCGGAACGCTGCCAGGAGGCGTTCCTGGACGTCGCCAACGCGGCGAATGCGGAGGCCTTCGACTTCGGCGACGGGGAGGAGGTCGCGCGTGGAGGACGTCACGAAAACGGCATCGGCGGCTTCCAGATCGGCGGGCCGGAGGTGGCCTTCGCGACAGGTAATGCCGTCGACGTGAATGCTATCGAGGAGCACCTCGCGGGTGATGCCGGGCAGGCAGCCGCTATCGAGCGGCGGGGTGACGACATCGTTGCCGAAGACGGCGAAGAGATTTGCGGAAGTGCATTCACTGACGCGGCCGAGTTCATCGAGCAGGACGACCTCGTCAAAACCGCGCTGCTGGGCTTCTTCGTTCCAAGCGAGATTACCTGCCCAGGCGGTGATCTTGGCGCCGCGAAACTCATTGGCGCCGTGGCGGACATCGGGCTTGATGGCAAGTCGAACCGAGTCGGCCCAGTTTCTAAGGCCGGTAGAGAAGGCGATGGTTTCAAAACGGCGGGTGAGGCCGGGGGCTTCAAACAGGCCGCCGTGGTTGCGGACGATGGCGACGCGGAGAGTGGCGTCGTTGGCGTCGTTGGCGGCGATCAGCGCATGGAGACCTGCGAGAAGTTGCTCTGGCGATTCCGGCATGGGCACACGCAGCCGCCGGGCATCACGCGTCATACGAGACCAATGCCGCTCCCAGGCGAACAGGACGCCATCGGCGACACGGAGAGTACTGAAGACGCCCCAGCCATTGAGAAACCCGACCTGCCCGGGGAGCAGGCAGGGTTCGGTGGTCTCGCGAATGGAATCGTTGTGCAGAAGGAAGCGATGCATGGGTAGATTATGGCGCGATTCGAGCTACTTCTGCTGATCCGTTTCCATTAACCCCCCTCGCATACCGTCCGCGCGGTTTTCCCGCGTTCGGATTAACGATGGTCTTCGGTGGTGTGGCTTGCGCCGTGTATTTCACGGTTCGCATCAAGATCGCCAGGAAAAGGCGGACGCTTGGCCGCTCGTTGCCTGCTCCGCCGGTATGTCGGCAACAGCGCCAGGCTCGCCGCCCGTCATCCTTCCGTCTGGTACCATGAGTCATATCCAACTCACGATACGGTTGCTGCGTGAAACGGATGGGCGCTGGATCGCCGACGTTTCCGAGTTGCCGGGTGTTACCGTGTATGGTACGACTCCGCAAGAAGCGACCCTAAAAGCCAAGGCGCTGGCGCTCCGTGTGATTGCCGAAGAGATCGAACACGGCGAATTACAACCCGACTGCGATTCGCTGCACTTTTCCATCGCCGCATGAGCGAATGGGCCGCAACGAAGTCCCGCCGCGTGCTTGCCGCGCTCCAGCGAATCGGATGGCGAATCGCGCGCACGTCCGGCTCTCACCGGACTCTGAGGCCTGAGGGATGGCCGCAGTACCGTTTTGCCTACCACGACAAAGAGGAAATAGGTCCGGTGATTCTGTCCGAGATTGCCAAACACACCGGTTTGCGTCCGAAGGATTTGTAGCGCGTATCCAGCAGGCTGTCCACGAGGGCGGAGGTAAGGCCTGATCGGATGCCATCTCCACGCGATGACCACCTTCCCGCCGGCCATTCCGCTTGACAGACGGTCGCCATTTGTAAAAGACTCAGGAATCGATGTACAAATCCATTTTCATCCTCGCCGCGCTCGCTGGAAGCCTTGTTGCCGGAGCCGGCGAAGAGCACTTCAACATCCCGTTATGGGAATCCGGTAAGGTCCCGATGGCGACCGGCGATGGCCCGCTGGACGCGCCGTTCCTCACCGTCTTTCTCCCGCCGGAAAACAAGCGAAACGGGACGTCGGTAATCATCGCTCCCGGCGGAGGCAACATCATGCTGATGTATGGCGTGGAAGGACTTGAGGTCGCTGAGCGTTTCAATGATTGGGGCACCACCGCGTTCGTACTGACGTATCGTCTTTCGCCGCCCTACGGGGAGGCCGCCCGCGTATTGGACGGCAACCGCGCGATGCGCCTGGTCCGCTCCCGCGCCAAGGAGTTTAAGCTCGACCCGGCCAAGATCGTCTTCGCGGGGTTCTCGGCGGGTTCGTCGATGGCTCGGTCGGTCGCGGCCGCGGCGGGTCCGGGGGGCGCGAACGCGCCGGATCCCGTTGATCGCCTGGATTCGAAGCCCAATTACCTGCTGATGGTCTACTCCGCCGGGCGCGCCACGCCGGGCGAGAAGTTGAAAGAGTTCCCGCCGACGTTTCTGCTGGCCGCCGCGCATGATACGGGCGCCGCGAATGGTTCCGCGCAACTGTATTTGGACATGAACCGAGCCGGGGGTGTGGTCGAAATTCACATTTACCAAAAAGGCCGGCACGGATTCGGCGCAGCCACTACGAGCCCGGAATTTTCTCCCTGGATGGACGCTTTTAAGCATTTTCTCAAGGTCAGCGGATTCTTCGGAGGCACCAACTAATCA
>SHUN01000279.1 GCA_009697495.1 Bryobacterales bacterium
CCGCCGCGGGCAACGACGATGACCGCAAGGGCCGCGCAAAGCCACAGGCCGATGTTGAGTTCGTAGTAGGCGTTGAAGAGCAGCGGCGCGATCATGCCGACGAACAGCCCGCCCAGCGCGCCGCCAAGCGACAGGCTGACAAAGTAGCCGGTAAGGAAGCGCGGCGCGGGTTTCAACGCGGCCAGTTCACCGTGGCAGACCATGCAGCAGACGAAAAGCACCCCGCCGGACATCGCGATATTTTGCGTTACGTTCAGCGACCAGGCTTCGCGTTCAAGAATTTTGGCGAAGAAGAAAAGGGCGACGGCCAGCGCTGGCAGGAACACCATGCGGTGGTAGGCCTTCGACGTTTCAAAACAGAGGATGAAAGTGAGGAGATAAACGGCGAGCGGGATCACCCACAGGAACGGGATCGCGGCCACGTCCTGCGTCATGTGTGTCGTGATCCCCAGTAGCAGTATCGAAGCGCAGGCGGCCAGGGCGACCCAAAGCGCGCGCAGAGCCAAACCAGGGGGAACGGCCGGGGCTTCTTCGGCGGTCTCGACGGTCGTCTCGACTGCGGCGAACTTCCAGGCAACCAGGCCGGCGAGGACAAGAAATAGACCGTAAACAACGGACCACACCCAGGCCTGCTGCGGGACGCTCAGGACGGGCTCCACCAGCACCGGATAAGTCAGCAGCGCGGCCAGCGAGGCGGCGTTGGATAGCGCGAACAACCGCCACGGAATGCCCGTCTTCGTGTGCCGGACGTACCAGGCCTGCAGGAGCGGACTCGTCGTCGAAAGCAGGAAATACGGCAGGCCGATGGTGGTGGCCAGCAGGCCGAGAATGCGCCAGATGGGTTCCTCGCCGCCGTTGGGCTTCCAGGAGACAGAGGGCAGGATCGGCAACGAAAGCAGGCTGAGTCCAAGCAAAGCGAAATGGATTTGGCGTTGCCGTTTTGCCGGCTGCCCTTGCAGCCAATGGGCGTACGTGTAGCCGCCCAGCAGCGCCGCCTGAAAAAACAGCATGCACGTGTTCCAGACGCCGGCCGAGCCGCCGAACCACGGCAGAATGGCTTTGCTGATCACCGGCTGAACCTGGAAGAGCAGGAACGCCGAAACGAAAATTGTGAATGCAAAGAGAGGCATTTATTTCCAACTCGTCATCGCGCGGAAGACGGGCTCAGCCCGTTCCGCTGTCAATACGAAACACGTGCACGACGCGCGGGCGAGCAGCCGGTTTTGCGAATCGCGGACATCGCATTCGGCCAGGCCTGTGGATTTGCCGCGGGAGATAACGCGCCCTTCCGCGGTGATGACGCCGTCGCTGACGGGACGAAGAAAATTGATTTTGAGTTCGAGGGTTGTCATGGCTTCGCCGTCGGCAAGAGCGCAAAAAAAGGCGATGCCCATGGCCTGATCGGCCAAATCGCAGTATACGCCACCGTGGAGCGTTCCGGCGGGATTGTGCAGCGCGGGCGAGACAGTCATCGACACGCGCGCCAAGCCCGGTTCGAAGTGCTCGACGTTCATTCCGAGCGTGGCGGCGATGCCAAATGGGCCGGTTGCGGCGAGGCGATCGCGGAAGAGGTCGTGTAGTTTAGCCATGAGAGGGGGAAAACGGCTATGGTAGCCTAAAGATTCCACGTTGTTCTCGACTGAGGCCCGTTGCCGTCCAAGGTCAGCGAAGCGTTTACTCTCCGAACCTACCCTTACCGGGAAGCCGATCTCGTAGTGAGTTTTCTCACGAGAGACCAGGGAAGGCTGCGGGGAATCGCGCGGAGCGCCAGGCGGCAGAAAAATTCCTTCGGGTCCGGTTTGGAGCGCCTTTCATTGGTTCAAATGCATTATTACCAGAAGGAAAACGTGGAACTGGTACGGCTGAATAGTTGTGATTTAGTAGAAAGCCAGTTCAGCCTGGCCAGCGATTATCCTTCCGGCGTGGCCCTCGACTACATCGCCGAACTCAGTGAACAGTTGTTGCCGTCCCACGAACCCAACGAAAAATTTTTCCGCCTGCTTGGCTCGGTGCTCGATCAGCTTCGACGCAAAGAAGGCGTTTGGCTGCCGATTACCTACTTCTCGCTCTGGGCGGTTCGGTTGTCGGGATTCTTAGAAGAGATGCGGATTGAAGATGAATCGCTCGCCATCGCCAAGGAAATGCTGACGAAACCGGTAAGCCAACTGGATGCCGCGGCGTGGACGAAGGAGACGGCGCAGGATCTCCGCCGGGCGCTCATTCGCAGCATGGAAATTCACATCGAGCGGCGCCTGTTGACGGCGCGCGCATTGGAGACTTTGTAGGCCCCTATGGATACGTTTCAGGAAACAGTTTTCAAGCTGAAGAAATATTGGGCCGACCGCGGCTGCATTATTCAAGAGCCTTACGATACGGAAGTGGGCGCGGGCACCATGGCGCCGGAAACGTTTCTGCGGGTGCTGGGCGGAAAGCCGTACAAGGTGGCGTACGTGCAGCCGAGCCGCCGTCCGGCCGACGGGCGGTATGGTGACAATCCGAACCGTCTCTACAAGCACATGCAGTTGCAAGTGATTTTGAAGCCCACCCCGGCCGACGTGATTGACCAGTATCTGGGATCGCTGGAAGCCATCGGGATCGATCTTTCCAAGCACGATTTGAAGCTCGAAGAAGACAACTGGGAGTCGCCCACTTTAGGCGCGTGGGGCATCGGCTGGCAAGTGATGTTGGACGGAATGGAGATCACGCAATTCACCTATTTTCAACAGGTGGGCGGTTTGGATCTGGAGCATGTGCCGGCGGAAATCACGTATGGGCTGGAGCGGATTGTTTCTTTCCTGCAGGGGAAGGAAAGCGTTTACGACATTGAGTGGGCGCCCGGTTTCACCTATCGCGATGTGCGGTATTTCGACGAATTGCAGCAGTCGGTCTATAACTTCGAAATGGCCGATGTTCCGAGGCTGTGGCGTTTGCTCGATGAGTATGAGGCGGAGGCGCAGCGGTTGGTTGACGGGTATCGTGTTGCCGAGACCGATAAGCGCCGCTTCCCGTTGTTGTCGGCTTATGACAACGTGTTGAAGTGTTCGAACTTGTTTAATTTGCTCGACGCGCGCGGCGCGATCAGCGTCACGGAACGAGTGGGCGTAATCGCCCGCGTCCGGAAATTGGCGGTGGGCGTGGCGCAAGCATTTCTGGATCAAGAGCAGTATCGGGAGGTGGCGTGATGTTGCCATTTCTGCTGGAGGTCGGCACCGAGGAAATTCCGGATTCGATGATTCCGGCGGCTTTAGAGTTCTTGCGTTCGAAGTTTCCGGGCGAGAACGTGCGCGTGGATGCGACGGCGCGGCGATTGGTCGTTCGGGCCGATGTCGCCGCGCGATCGGCTGACCGCGAAGAGGTGGTCACTGGGCCGCCAGCCGCGGTTACAGGCAAGGCGCTCGATGGATTTTGCGCGAAGCAGGGCGTTTCGGCTGCCGAACTTTCTGTCGTTGAAACCGCTAAGGGCAAATACTGGTCGTTCACGCGAAAAATAGCCGGCCGGGACGCCGCGGAAACATTGCGCGAAGAATTGCCGGGCCTGATTCTCTCGATTCCGTGGCCGAAGACGATGTACTGGCCGTCGTTGGGCGGGCCGAAGTTTATCCGGCCGATTCGCTGGATCGTGGCCTTATTGGGGACCGATGTTGTTCCGTTTGCCTGCGCCGGAGTAACGGCGTCAAACGTGACGTATGGCCATCGGCGATTGGGTTCGCGTGGGCCGTTGCCGGTGACTGTCTCGTCCTACGAAGACGTGCTGGCGGAGAATTTTGTGATCGTGAGCGCGGCGAAGCGGCGTTCGAAAATTGAGACTGAAGTCGCTGCCGTGGCCGCGGCGGCCGGCCTGCAAGCGAAGCCCGACGCGAAGCTGCTGGAAGTACTGACGTACATTACCGAATATCCCACGGCGATCATGGGCACTTTCGACGCGTCGTTTTTGACGCTGCCTTCGGAAGTGCTGGTCACCGTGATGCGGCATCATCAGAAGTATTTTTCCGTGGAAGACGCCGAAGGCGTTTTGGCGCCGCATTTCATCGCGATCATGAACATTCCGGCCGATCCGGAAGGGCATGTCGTGAACGGGAATGAGCGCGTGCTGCGAGCCCGTTTCAACGACGCGCGGTTCTTCTACGATGTCGATCAGAAGAAGACGTTGGCCGAGCGCGTGGAAGACCTTTCGCACGTGACGTTCCAGGCGAAGGTCGGGAATTATCTGGAGAAGACGGCGCGCGTGGCGGCGCTGGCCGGGGAGTTTGGCGGCGAAAACGCCGCGGCCGCGGGCCACTTGTGCAAAGCCGATCTGACCACAGAAATGGTGAAGGAGTTCACCGATCTGCAGGGTATTGTCGGCGGACTATACGCGCGTGCTCAAGGGCACCCCAGACCCGTGGCCCAGGCCATTTACGAGCATTACAAACCGCTGTCGATGGAAGATACGATTCCTTCCACCCATGTCGGCCAGGCGTTGAGCGTCGCGGATAAAGTGGACACGCTGCGGACTTGCTTCGCCGTCGGAATGATTCCCACCGGCTCCAAAGATCCGTTCGCGTTGCGGCGCGCCGCGCAGGGCGTGGTGAAAATTCTCGCCGAAGGGAATCTCGATGTTTCGACGGAACTGCTTTGCGACGGGAATGCGCAACTAAAAGACTTTTTCCGCGAACGTGTTCAATTTTACTTCCGCGAAGTATGCGGCTTCAAATACGACGAAGTAGCCGCCGTATTGGCCGCCGGTTGGACGGACTTGCGGGACGTGAAGTCGCGCCTGGAGGCGGTCCAACAGGTGCGCGTATCGCCGAACTTCGAGCCCGTCGCGGCCGCCGTCAAACGGATCAAAAACATACTAACCCAGGCGGGAGAAATCCCGGAAGGCCCCGTAGACCCAGAACTATTTACTGAGCCCGAGCGATTGCTCTGGCATCACGGTATGACCGTCCACGACACCGGTCCCTACGCGCCAAGGTTGCAGGAAATCGCTGACCTCCGCCCGAATGTGGACAAGTTTTTCGACCAGGTTCTGGTGAATGACCCGGACCCGAAGATTCGCGAGAACCGCCTGCGGCTCTTGCAAAGTTTGAACGCGAAATTTTCTTCGAT
>SHUN01000280.1 GCA_009697495.1 Bryobacterales bacterium
CGTAGACGCTTTCAGCCGTGAGAATCCCGCAGCCCGCCGCCATGCAGGCAGCGCCGATCACGATCAAAGTCTTGCGTGTCTTGTTGACGCTCCAGCCGCGGCCAAGAAGATACGCCGCGCTGCCGCCGCCGAGCAAACTGCCGATGTCGGAAACCAGAAACGGCACCGGCGCGGCCCATGCGATAGTCTTCAAATCCAGCCCGTGCACGCGGCTCAAATACAGCGGCAGCCAGTTCAAATAGAGCCACCAGACGGGGTCGGTAAAAAAGCGGCCGAGGACGATGGCCCAGACCTGTTTGTGTTGAACAAGTTCTAGCCACGGCGTGCGTTCGGCGTGTGTGGCTTCGCTCACACCCAAAACGGCGCGCTCGGCCGCTGTTGGCGGACGGTATACCGCCAGCCACAAAATGAGCCAGAAGAAGCCGAGCGAACCGGTGATGAGAAACGTGGCCTGCCATCCAAAGTTGATTTGCAACGCGACGATGATCGGCGTCGCGATAACGCTGCCAAGCGCCGCGCCGCTGTTGAAAATCGACATCGCGAAGGTCCGTTCCTTCACCGGAAACCACTCGGCGCAAAGCTTTGCCGCGCCGGGCCAATTGCCGGCTTCTCCCAGACCCAGAAGGAAACGGAACACGCTCAGCGCCCCCGCGCCGCGGGCGGTCGCGTGCGCCATCGCCGCTAGCGACCAAAGCGTAATCGAAAAGGAAAATCCTTTTTTTAAGCCGATTCGATCATAAAGACGGCCCGAAAGCGCGTGGCTGATGGAGTAGGCGACCAGGAACCAGGACGCGATGGCGGCGTACTGCTGGTTGGAAAGATTGAGGTCCTTGACGATAAGCGGGGCAAGCGTGGAGACCGTGAAGCGGTCGATGAAATTGATGAGCGTGGCCAGGAAGACCAGGCCGATCATTAGCCATCGTAGGTTTGGATTCACGAGCCTAGAGCCCCTCGGGCAGCGCGTCGCGATTCAGCTTTTCAATCCCGGCCAGAGCGTAGAGATTCTTGTGAATGGTTTCGCAAATATCTTCGAGCGGAAGGTCGTTGTCGTCGTGACCGAAGGGGCCTTCAATTTCAACGCCGATTTCTTCGATTCCGAAAAAGGTGTAGGCGATGATCAGGACATCGACCACGGTTGTCCAGCCAAAAGTCTCCACCATCGCGAAGGGCAGCGTGAAGCAATAGAGCACCAGCGCGCGGCGGAGATGAACGGCGTAGGCGAACGGCATGGGCGTTTTGCGGATGCGTTCACAGCCGCCGATGTAGTCAACGAGTTGCTGAATGTTTTGATCGAGAGAGGCCAGGATGATGTCGGAGATCAAGCCCTTGTCGCGGGCTTCGCGGAGGCAGCGGGTAATGTGAACGGCCACGGCGAGCACGGTGCTTTGGGCGTCCATCGCGTCCTTGGCATCAGCGGCTGGGAGTTCGTGCGCTTGCGGGCCCAGGCCATCGGTACCGCGCAGGCCGTGCATGGCGGCCCAGGGGAACGCGGCCGTCCAGCGGGTGAGGCGGGCCAGCAGCGCCGGGTCGTCCTTCAGATGGACACTCGCGCAGCGGATGAGATTCCGAGTTTCATTCACGATGCCGCCCCACAGCTTGCGGCCTTCCCAGAAACGGTCGTAACTGGAACTGGTGCGGAAGACAAGCAGCATGCCCAGCGCCACGCCCATCAGCGTATGAAGGAGCGACGGCATACTGACGTCGTGAACGTGTTTATGAAACGCCACGACGCCCGCGGACCAGGCGACACACAGCGCGACGCGACCGCCTATTTCACGGACCAGCGAGCCGCGGATGTCGAAGAAGTGATCGAGCCATTTGTGTGGGTCGTATTGGACCATTGAGTGTATTATCGCAGTGTGAACATTTCCCGCCGCGCTGTTTTATTCGCTCCGCTGATGGCGAGCACGCCCGCTGTGTTCCGCGGAATTTATCCGATTGTGCAGACGCCGTTCCATGCCGATGGCGGGCTGGATTCGCAAACACTGGCGAAGGAGACCGCGTTCCTGCTGCGTTGCGGCGTGCAGGGGATGGCGTGGCCGCAATTGGCCAGCGAATTCTGGTCGTTGAACGTGGAGGAACGGACGCGAGGCGCGGAGGCGCTGCTGACGGCCGGCAAGGGGCGCGGGGCGAAGCTGGTGATCGGCGTGCAAGCCGACGACGCGGATGTGTCGGTTCGATTGGCCAAGCACGCGGCGGCGCATGGCGCGGACGCATTGATTTCATTGCCTCCGGCTGGCATCGGGCTGACGGAATTCTTCGCGAAGATCGCGGCCGCGGCACCGGGTTTGCCGTTGTTCCTGCAGGCGGTGGGGAAGATCAGCGTCGACGAAGTGATCGCGCTTTCCCGCGCCGTGCCGGCGGTGCGGTTTGTGAAAGATGAGGCCGGCGTCACGCTGCCGCGCATCTCGGAGTTCCGGGAGAAGGCGCCGGCGTTGGGTGTGTTCACCGGGGCGCATGGGCGCACGCTGATAGACGAATTACTGCGCGGAGCGGCCGGCAGCATGCCCGCGGCGGGTCCGGCGGATCTATATACGAAGGCGTTCGTACTTTGGGAAAAGGGTCGCCAAAAAGAAGCGGCGTTGGCATTTGCGCGGGCGGCGGTTTTCGTGCCGGAGTTTGAACAGTACGGTATTGAGGGGTTGAAGTATTTGTTGGTGTTGCGCGGCGTCTTTCCGAATCATGTCGTGCGCGCGCCGCGAAACGCCGACGTGGGCGCGGTGGCAACGCGAACGAAGTTGGACGACGCCGGCAAGCGGGCGCTGCGGTTGTTGTGGGAAGGGGTGGGGAAGTGACCAGACGGGCTCTCTTGGCGGCGTTGCCGATGGCGGCGCAGGGATTGCAACGCATCGATTCAGTGCGGGCGTGGGTGATGCCGCTGTTAGGAACGGGGCGCTTCGGAACGGCTAATTTCAAAGGGGATTACGATCCGGCGCGGTCCCGCTGGTTCGGCCCGTTTTCGCAATTGGCGGGGTCGATTCTGGTGGAGATCAAGACCACCGGCGGGCTGACGGGATACGGACTGGGCGGCGGCGGATCGGCCGCCGTGCATGTCATCGACACTCATTTGCGCGACCTGCTGTTGAAGGCGGATCCGTCGAACATCGAGTTGCTTTGGGAACAGATGTACAGTTCGTCTTTGTTCTACGGGCGCAAGGGCTTGGCGATTCAGGCCATCAGCGGCATCGATCTGGCGCTGTGGGATTTGGCCGGGAAGGCCGCCGGAAAGCCTGTTTATCAACTGTTGGGCGGAGCGACGAAGGAAAAGGTCGCAGTGTATTTGACGGGCAGGGACGTGCAGTTGGGATTGACTCGCGGGATACGCGCGTTCAAGTTGCCGGTGGACAGCGCGCCGCAGGATGGCCGCGCCGGAATGAAAAAGGCCGTCGATCAAATTGAAGCGGCGCGCAAGGCGATTGGCCCGGACGCCGAACTTATGATTGATGTGCTGTGCCGTTGGGACGTGCCGTATACGCTGGAAATGGTCGAGCGGTTGGCGCCATCGCGCCTGATGTTCATCGAGGAGCCGTTAAATCCGGACGATATGGCGGGCTATGCGCAGTTGTGCGCGGTTGTCCGCTCGACCAAAATCGCCAGCGGCGAGCACGAGTACACTCGCTATGGATTTGAGAACTTGATCGCTCGGAAAGCGGCGCATATCCTGCAGCCGGATATTACTTGGAGCGGCGGTTTGACGGAGTTACGGAAGATCGCGGCGCTGGCGAGCGCGCATCAATTGCCGATGATCCCGCATCGAGGCGGGAGTGTCTATGGACTGCATTTCATACTGGCCACGGCGCATTGTTCGCTGGCCGAGAGCTTCGGCGTGGGCGAGCCGGGGAATGACATTATGCAGGCGATGTCGCCGAGGTTCGCGGATGGGTTTTTGTATCCGGGCGATAAGCCTGGGTTCGGCGTCGATATTACCGAGGCGCTGATTCGGAAACACGCGAGAGTATAGCGGTGACGGCTTGCGCAGTGCCATCGGCGGGTTCGCGAAAGAAGTGTTCCACTCGCGCATGCTGATCGTCGTAACGGCGAGAGAACGACGTACGGCGACTCTGCCAATTCCCTCAGCGCCGCCACTTCTTCAACCGGTCCGCTATGGACGATCAGAGTTAAATCGTCGCGATCGAGCGCCGCTGGAATGGGCGTTGCGATGCGGCCGGGAGGCAATAGAATTGGGCCTGGCAGCGCGATGCTCGCGCCGAGCGCCGTTCGATGTCCTTCTGAAAGCGGCTCGGCTTGGAGGATGAGGGAAAAGTCTTCGGCGCTCATTGGGATTGGTGTCAGCAACCGTCGCGCAATGTGGATAAGCGGCGGTCCGGGCGGCGCGGCTCGCCATTCCTCGCGCAGGCCATACGGGAAAGTATCGGTAATCTCGGCGCGTGCCTGAGTCTCAGCGACGTAGGCGCGAGCGGTCTCCGTCCATCAACTCCCATCCAGCCGAACCATCGGTCAACGCGCCAGCGCCGCCAGCCCTTCCGCGAAAGGCGAATTGGTAACGATGCGCGCGTCCACTCCCTCGTCGCGCAACGGCAACCGCACTGCCAGCACGCGGTTCAGATGCCCCAGCCCGCCCCACGGATCGCGATAGACAATCAGCTTGAGCGTTGCCGCGTGCCGCCCCGCGTGGAACTCGACAAACTGCGCGAACGCCGTCGCGCGCTGCAACACATGCGCGTGCATCCCAGGCAATCGATAAATCTCCACACCGCCGTCGATTTCATTCGCCGGCAACTCCGCGTCGCCCAGACACAACACGCATACCGGCGCGAAGTCCCGCGCCAGCGCCGCGATCATCGACGCGATATGGCTCGAAGACCCCTTCGGCTGGGGATAAACGTCGAAAGCCGCATAAAGCGCCCGGGCTTGCATTCTTTCCATTATGGCTATGCTAAAACATGCCCGCCAAAGCGCAAAGGCCGGTCGCGGCCCCCAACCCGTCACGAACTCGCACTCACCCCCCGCCGCTACCGAGTCCGTTTTGCGCGAGTTCCGCAAAGGGCCGCTTCGTCGAATTCTGCATCGAACAGTTCTCGCCGCTCGGCCGCATCGATTCCCG
>SHUN01000281.1 GCA_009697495.1 Bryobacterales bacterium
ACTGCCATCGCCTGGTACCACAAGAAGCTGGAAGCGGGCTTGCAGGGCGACCTGCGCGAGGCCGTGAAAGAGGCCGAGCAATACGCCAGCGGCGAGTATGTCACCGTCCTGGCGAAGGGCGACCGCCTGACGCCGGCGGAGCGGACGAAGGCAATCGACAAACTGCACCGGCTGACAGGACTGGAAAAGAGGTATTTGGATCAGCACGATCTGCGGATTGAGATCAATCACTTCACCAAAGAGTTGCTTCGCGACCGCGGGATGTTGGTGGGCCGTTTGGACGGGCGGCTAACGGGCGTGGAAGGTTTGAACGGCGATCCGGTCTCCGAATTCGACCCCGCCATGACGGCGATTCGCGCGCCCTACACGGCCATTTTCAATGACTACGCGCGGCGTGAACTTGGCTACGAGAGCGACCTGCATTATTACATCCTGGGCGGCGGCACCGGCCCTTGGGACTGGGGGCAAGGCGGCAGCAACCGGTATGTGGAGACGGCCGGCGCGCTGCGGCAGGCGTTTGCGAAGAACCCGTACATGCGGGTGTATGTTGGTTCCGGTTACTACGATCTGGCGACGCCGTATTTCGCGACGGAGTATACGTTCAGCCATATGGGGCTGCCGGCGATGTATAAGGGCCAAATCACGACGAAGATGTTCCCGGCGGGGCACATGTTCTATAGTCTGAAGCCGGCGTTGGCGGAGTTGTCGAAGGATATTGAGGCGTTTGTGATGAAGAAGTAGGCATCGTGCGATCCTGGATGAGGTTCTTCGGTTTTTCAGTTCCGATTCCTGGATAATGAGATTGGAGCGACCCAATGACTCTCCCATCCGGATTAGAGATTCCCAGCGAAAAGATCGCGGAGATCTGCCGCCGCTATCAGATAGTGGAGATGGCGGTATTCGGCTCTAGCGCCCGCAAAGATATGCGGCCGGATTCGGATGTTGACATCATGGTTGTGCTGGACCCTGATGCCAAATTGGGCTGGTCCTTTTTCGAAATTGGGGATGTATTGTCAGCGGCGATTGGCCGGCCTGTCGACTTCGGCACTCGGGACAGTTTGAAGCCGCACGCAAAACTGTCGGCGCTGAGGGATGCCGTGGTTATTTATAATGCGGAGCGATGAAGTTTGCTTGCGTGAGATGTTAGCGGCGGCTGAACAATTGCTGATTTTGTTGGACAAAACCGAGGCGGAGCGGTTGCTCCACGAGGACCGCGAATTCAGGCATTCGGTATTTTTTGAATTTGTGGTGATTGGCGAGGAGGTGTCCCGTCTGTCCGATGAACTGCGGCTGCGGCACCCAGGGATAGAGTGGCGGCAGATCGGCGCCTTTCGTAATCGGATCGCCCATGGCTATTTTGAATTAAGCCTGCCGATAGTGTGGCAGTTGTGGACTGACGAGGTTCCTCAATTGCGGGAGCAGTTGTTGGCGGTACTGTTGGCGGAGTTTCCGGTGAGGGCGGATCGAAGTGAGTAGTTTGAGGCCGTTGTTGTAACGCGGAACTGAACGCAGCAAGGGCGGGTCGGCCGGGAACCCAGGGCTGGACAGTTCAGCCTCCGAAGCAGGAAGACATCGGGGCCTACTGCGTACGCCGGAGGCGGCGCATGAAGTCGAGATCGTCGATGATCGTGATTCCACGCGCGGAAGCGAACGAGACGATGGCGTCCGTCTTGAAATGCTCATCCAGCGTGCAGAGAAACTCGACGCGCCCGCTGATTGCCGCATGAAGCACTGGGACGTCGTTCGGATCCCGAATTGGCGTGTGGAGTGAGCAATCGGCGTCGACAATCTCCGCACCGGCCGAAAGAAAGGCCCCCGCCGGCGCGGATGGTATCGCCAGGGCAAAGAACGTGGAGATTCGGATCATGGAAGCACCACTTTTAACGCAAGCGCTTCCGACTTTAGGCTAATGTGACCCGGCTACACTGGAAAGGAAAGGCACCGCTCCGACTTTTTCGTTACCGGCGGCGTCATAACCTACGAGAACACCCGCCTTGATCTTCCGAGAGGTCGAAGACCGCGACTTGATTTTGAAGGCGCAGCGGGGAGATGTGGACGCCTACAATCTCCTCGTTTCGCGTTGGGAGAAGCGTATCTTCAATTACCTGTTTCGGCTGGTCAGGAACCGGGAGGACGCCATGGATCTTTGCCAGGATGTGTTGCTGAAGGTGTATCAGAATCTCCGCAAATTGGAGGATCCGGCCCGGTTCGCGCCGTGGATGTATCGCATCGCGCACAACGAAGCGTACTCCATGTTGCGGCGGAAGAAGCCGGAAGATGACCTGGAGACGGCGCAGTTCGACATGGCGCCGCCGGGGGGCCGGATGCTGCCGGTGGAGACGGCGCTGGCGGTGGACGCGGCGTTGCGGCGGTTGAGTGAAGAGCAGCGGGAAGCGGTGGTTCTCAAGATTTATCAGGGGTTCAAATTTGAAGAAATGTCGGAAATTTTGGGATGCCCGATGTCGACGGTGAAGTCGCGGCTTTATACCGCGTTGGATCTGTTGAAAGTTGCACTGGCACCGGCGAAAATTTCGCGGAGAACGTCATGAATGTCACATCCGAAGTATTGAAGGATTATGTTTTCGGCGAGTTGAACGCTTCCGAGCGGCGGGCTGTGGAATCCGCTGTCGCCGCCGATGGCGCGTTGCGGGAAGAGCTGGCGCGTTTGCAATTGACGCAAGCGGCGTTGTTCTCGCTGCGGGAAGAGGAACTGCCAAGACGGATCGCGTTCGTCTCCGATAAGGTCTTTGAACCGAAGTGGTGGCAGGGGTGGTTGCACTCGGGGCCGCGGCTGGGGTTCGCGTCGGCGGCGCTGCTGGCGGGGGCGATCGTGTTCCACGGATTCTCGCAGGCGCCTGCTGTTCCTGCGCCTGCTGTTGATCAGGCGCGTCTGGAACGACGAATCACGGAAGAAGTTTCGCGGGCGTTGCCGGTGGCTTTGGAACAGGCGGAAAATCGGCATCGGATGCAGTTGGCGGCGGCGATCCAGGAAGCCGATGGGAAGTATCAGCGGCTGCGGCAGGAAGATCAAATGGCGATGGAGGCGAGCTATTCGCTGTTCACGCAGAAGCAGGCGGCGCGGATGGTGGCCTGGGTGCAGAACAGCGGGGGCGAGGCGCGATGAAATGGACTTCTGTATTGGTGGTATTGGCGTGCGCGCTGTTTGCCGCGCCGGTGAACCGGGGGCTGATCGCGGCCGTGGAAGTGTCGATGAACAAGCGCGTGGAGGCGCTGTTCCCGGGTGAGCAGTATCTGCTGCTGGGCCATACGCATGGGGTCTATTTAGACGGCGTTGGCTGTGTGTTCACGACGCGGATCAACTTGGCGGAGGGCCCGGGACTGAGTCCGTTCCGGCAGCAGTTGCCGGAGTCCGAACGCGCTGCTTTGCGCAAGAAGAAGGTGGAAAGGCTGCCGGTGTTGCGCACGGCGATGCGGGACATGCTGGTGAGTGCCGCGATTGTGATGGACCCGGTTCCGTCAAGCGAACGCATGGTCCTGAGCATTTCGCTGCTGAACTACCCGCATGAAGACGTCTCGGGCCTGCCGACGCAAATCGTAATGCAGGCGGAGCGCCGGACGCTGCTGGGATTCCTGACGCCGAAGAGCGACAAGGCCGCGCTCGAGGCCGCCATTCAGACGCGGGAGTACTGATGCGCCTCGGCGAGCTGCTCATCGCGAAAAAACTGATTCAACAAGAAGATCTGGACCGGGCGCTGGAGTTGCAGAAGGAGCGCGGGGAGAAGATTGGGCGGTTGCTGATTGAGCTGGGCTTCGTGGCGCAGCGCGACGTGTTGGCCACGCTCAGCGAGCAGTTGCGCATTCCGCTGGTGACGATCGACGCCACGATATTCACGGCTCCGGAGACCGATGGGCTGGCCGCGCGTTTCTTGCGCCAAAGCCGCTGTTTGCCGATGGGGCTGAATGAAACCGGCCTGACGTTAGCGATGGCCGATCCGCTGGATTTCGAAACCATCGCCGCGGTGCGCGGGTTCACGGGCCTGCGTGTGACGCCGCTGCTGGCGGCGGAAGGCGAGATTGTCGAAGCCATCGACAAGCATTACGGGCAAGCGGCGCGCAACGACAATGAAGCCGATTTCGGCGAAGGCGCCGGCGGCAATGAAGACCTGGAACAGTTGCGCGACATGGCCAGTGAAGCGCCCGTCATTCGCATGGTGAACGCGACCATCGCGGCCGCGGTCGAAAAGCGCGCGAGTGACATTCACATTGAGCCCTTTGAGAAATCGTTCCGGATCCGGTTTCGTGTCGATGGCGTTTTGTACGAGCAGGAACAGCCTCCGAAAGAGATGAAGGCCGCGTTGATCAGCCGTGTGAAGCTGATGGCGAAGTTGAACATTGCCGAACGGCGTTTGCCGCAGGACGGCCGCATCAAAGTGAAGACTCTGGGCCGGGAAGTGGATCTGCGTGTTTCGACTTTGCCGACTTTATATGGCGAAAGCGTCGTGATGCGGTTGCTCGACCGTTCGGCCGGCGAGCAGTTTTACGACTTGCGAAAGCTGGGCTTTACCGATTACATGCTGGAGCGGATGGAGTTCTACACGCAGCTTCCGCATGGCATTATGTTTGTCACTGGGCCGACGGGTTCAGGCAAATCGACGACGCTGTATTCGGCATTGAAACGAATCAACGGCGTGGAGCGGAAGATTATCACGATTGAAGATCCGGTGGAATACCAGATGGACGGGATCAATCAGATACACGTCAATCCGCAGATCGGGCTGACGTTCGCCTCCGGCTTGCGGCACATTGTGCGTCAGGATCCGGACGTGATCATGGTGGGCGAAGTGCGTGACCGGGAGACGGCCGATGTCGCCATCCGCTCGGCGCTAACGGGGCACTTCGTTTTCTCGACTTTGCATACGAACGACGCGCCGAGCGCGGTGACGCGGCTTACCGACATGGGCGTGGAAAATTATCTGATTTCGTCATCGGTCGTCAGCATTCTGGCGCAGCGGCTGGTGCGAAAAATCTGCGCGTTCTGCACTGAGGAAGGACCGCGGCGATTGCGGCCGGAGGGTACGGAAGTGCCCACGT
>SHUN01000282.1 GCA_009697495.1 Bryobacterales bacterium
GCAAGCCACACCGGCTTCATAAAGCAGTTCGTCAGCGAGTTGTTTTGACGTGCGGCCGGTGCCTTCGATATTGGGAAAGGCGTAGAAAGCGCCCTGCGGGATGGGGCAGCGGAAGCCGGGAATCGTATTGAGCCCGGCGATAAAGACGTCGCGCCGTTTCCGGAATTCGGCGACCATGGCGAGGGCGGCGTCCTGCGGGCCGGTGAGCGCGGCCATTCCCGCGCGTTGGACCATACTGGCGGTGCAGGAATTGGAGTTCACCATCAGCTTGTTCACAGGATCGACCAGCCATGTGGGCATGACGCCGTAACCCAAGCGCCAGCCGGTCATCGCGTAGATCTTGGAGAAGCCGTCGAGGATGATGGTCTTTTCCTGCATCCCGGGGAGGGAGGCGATGGAGGCGGGTTTCTCCTCGTAATAAATACGGGAATAAATTTCGTCGCTGAGGACGATGAGGTCGCGGTCGCGAACCATATCGGCGATGGCGACGATGTCTTCGGCTGGGATCACGCCGCCGGTGGGGTTCTGCGGCGAATTGAGGATCACCATCTTGGTCTTGTCGGTAAGGCTGTCTTTGAAGCGGTTCAGATCGAAGCTGAAGCCTCGTGCTTCGACGAGCGGCATCGGAACGGGAGTCGCGCCGAGGAAGCGGATCATCGACTCATAAATGGGGAAGCCGGGGTTGGGATAGATCACTTCGTCACCCACGTCCAGCAGGGCCATCATGGGGAAGAACAGGATCGGTTTGCCGCCGGGGACAACGCAAACGTGTTCCGGACCGGCGTTTATGCCGCGCGTTTCGCTGACGTGCGTCGCGATAACCTGGCGGAAATCGGGATAGCCCTGCGTCGGGCCGTAGTGGGTCCAGCCTTCGTCGAGCGCCGTCTTGGCGGCGGCGATGACGTGGGGCGGAGTCTCGAAATCGGGCTCGCCGATTTCCAGATGCACCACGCTCTTTCCCTGGGCTTCCAGAGCGCGGGCCTTCACCAGGACTTCGAAGGCGGTTTCGATGAGGATGCGATCCATCCGAGCGGCGAGTTTCATATTGTTTTCCGGAAAAGCGAGACGCCGTCGACGACGGAATCCAGAGCTACATTGTCGCCTATCAGAGACCAGACGCGCGTTTCCGGGTAGACGATCATTTTAATTTCTTTTTCCAAGAATGGTGACGACGCTGGTGGCACCGCTTCCGCCAAGGTTTTGCGCCAGACCGATATCGACGTTTTCGAGTTGCCAGCCGGTGGCCTGGCCGCGGAGTTGGAGCGTGACATCGGCAATCTGGGCGACACCGGTGGCGCCGACGGGGTGGCCCTTGCTCTTCAAACCGCCGCTGCGGTTGATGGGAATCGGTTGCGCCTGACTCCACGGCCCGCCTTCGCCTTTCCTGCAAAAGCCGAGTTCTTCGACGGCCAAAATCTCGGCGATGGTGAAGCAGTCGTGGAGTTCGGCGAAGTGAATGTCGTTGGCTGAGAGGTTGGCCATTTTGTAGGCCTGTTGGGCGGCGCGCTGGATGGAGGGGAGATGTGTGATTTCAGCTTTGTCGCGGAGGGCGACGTGGTCTGAAGTTTGGGCGCAGGCGAGCACCTTAACCTGCCCCTTGTTCGCGGACAGAATGACAGCGGCGGCACCGTCGCTCACCAGTGAGCAGTCGTAAAGGGTCAGCGGCGCGGCGATGACCTTGCTGGCGAGGGCTTGTTCCAGCGTGATGACTTTGCGGAGATGAGCGAAGGGGTTGGTTGCGCCGTGGGCATGGTTCTTTACGGCGACGGCGGCAAGGTGTTCGCGAGTGGTGCCGTACAGTTCCATGTGGCGGCGTGCGATGGCGGCGAAGATTTCGGGGAATGTGCCATCAACGGCGACGTCGCCGGCCATGGCGAGGATTGCAGCGACCCGCGCGGCGGGTTGAGACGTCATTTTTTCGACGCCGCAGACGAGGACGGTTTCATAGATCCCGTGCGCCACGGCTTGCCACGCGGCGTGGAAGGCGGCACCGGAAGAAGCGCAGGCGGCTTCGAAGCGGGAGGCGGGAACACCGGTGATGTCGGCAGCCCCGGCGATATAGGGGGCGAGGTGGCTTTGGCCGGTAAAACTGGGCCCGGCGAAGTTGCCCAAGTAAAATGCGTTGACGGCACTGGGCTCGATTCCGGCGTCGGAAAGCGCGTTTTCAATGGATTCGACGGCTAATGAGCGTAGATCGCGATCGGCAAAAGCGCCGAAGCGCGTTTTGCCAACCCCCACAACGGCTACATCCTTCATATAATTCATGGTAGCCGCATGTGAGGCTGGCGGAATTTTCTTTGCACGCTGGGAAGAATTCCTCCGTCAAGCCTTAATAGATGCGATGCTAACGGTGCATATGAGCGATCAGGTGCGTCAAACGACGGGCAATCACGGACAGGAAGCGACTGACCTCCAGAACCGCTTCATCCAGGAACACATGCGACGTGTGTTCCTGATCATCTATCACATCGTCGGCAACGTGGCCGATGCGCAAGACCTTACGCAGGAAGCGTTTATCAAGGTCCTGCAGCGTAGCGAGCAGTTGAAGGATCCGAAAAAGGCGGCGCACTGGCTATCGAGGATTGCTTCGAACACGGCCATCGATTTTCTGCGGCGGCACGGGCGCGTGAATTTCACCGATATCGATTCGCTGGTCGATCCGCTGGTCACCGCGCACGAGCAAAATCCGGAACAGACGCTGCTGCGGCGGGAACGCGCGGAACGGCTGGAGGATGGCTTGAAGCATTTGACGGCGAAGGAACGGACGGCGCTGATTCTGCGGGATGTGGAAGACGTACCGGCCGAGGAAGTGGCCAGGCGGATGAACTGTTCGATGGCGACGGTGCGGAGCCACATCGCCAATGCGCGGATCAAGTTTCGCCGTTACCTGGAAAGGAGGAAGGCGTGAAACATCCCTCCATTGAAAATTTGGCTTTGCATTCGGGCGGGGAGTTGCCTTGGTGGCCGCGGATGACGGTGCGGCGGCACGTCAACGGATGCACGCAGTGCCAGGCGGAAGTTGCGCTGTTCGGTGAAACGGCGGCGGCGGTGCGCGCGGAGACCGGCGAAATGCCGGCGGGCGTGCAATGGGACCGGCTGGCGGCGGAGATGCGGGCGAATGTGCGGGTGGGCATTGCCGCCTCGGACGCGATCAGCTCGTATGGCACGGGCAACGACACGGGACAGGCGCAGGGGATGTCGTGGCGAATGGCCGTGCTGACGGCGGGCTTTGTATTCATGCTGTCGGTGGGCTACTGGCTGAACGCTTCAAAGAGGAGCGAACAGTTGGCGGCAATGCGCTTGCCCGATCCGATTGTGGCGGAAGTGTCTGAGCGCGGCGTGGGCATGTCGGACGGCAGCAAGGGAATGGAATTGCAGGGTCCGAAAACGAATCCGCGGGCGTCGATCATGACGGTAAGTACGTTGGGTTCGGCGGGCGCGCGATATGTCGACGAAGAGACGGGACAAGTGACGGTGAACCATGTCTATGTGGAATAGCCGGTACGCAATTTTCGCGGCGGCGGCCGCCTTGGCTTACGGCCAGGAGGCTGGCGTTGATCTGCGCGGCGGGTTGAAAATCAACTTGCCCAAGGATTCGCCTTTGGCCGTTGCGGCGCTCGATTTGGGCCCTTCAAAGGGTACGGCGCGGGGCGGGGCTGTCATGCTCGATCTGCACGCGTCGCTGCGATTGCGAAATGTAAGCGGGAAGCGCGTGAAGGGCGTGACGCTTTTGGTGCTGGCGCAGGATGTGACGGCCGGGGGTAAGGGCTCGGTGGCGGTGCCGTCGCTGGACGTTGCGCCGGGCGATGATTTCCCGGTGCGGATCGATTTGCGCATGGTGCGTCCGGTTTCGAATGGCGCGGAGCCGTTGGTGCAAGTGTTGCTAGACGGCGTACTCTTCGACGACCTCAGCTTTTTCGGCGAGAACCGGCTGAATTCGCGGCGGCAATTGACGGTTTGGGAACTGGAAGCGCGGCGGGACCGGAAGCATTTTCAACAGTTACTGGAGGCGCGTGGAGCGGAGCCGTTGCGATTGGAAATCATGGCGGCGATAGCGCGTCAGGATTCGCGGCCGCGCGTCGATGTCCAGGTGGTGCGGCAGGGCTTAATGCCTCGCGGCGTCAATGCGCCCGCCACAAATTATGAGATGGAAAAGGAAGTTCAGTTCAGTTTCCTGCGAATGCCGGGCGCGCCCGTCGATCTGATGGCTGGAGCGGCGCGGATCTCCGGCGACGAGGCGAAGGCGCCGCACTTTGAGATTCGCAATCGGGAGCAGAAGGCCATCCGCCACCTGGAAATTGGCCTGGCGTTGAAGGACACAAACGGGCAGGAGTTCTTTGCGGCAACTGTGCCGTTTGATGGGGCGCTGGCCGGTAAGGGCGCGGCCGCGCTTAAGGATTCGGCCACCTTGCGCGTGCGGCAAACGGGCGGTTCCCGTTTGGTGCTGGATAGTATGGCCGGTTTCGTCAACAACGTGGAATATGCCGACGGCGCATACTGGATTCCGTCGCGGGCGGACCTCGCCGATGGGCGGTTGGGCAGGCTCGTTCCGCCTTCGCCGGAGGAGCAGCGACTGGTGCAGTTGTACCGGAAGAAGGGGTTGCAGGCGCTGGTGGAGGAGCTACGGAAGTAATTTCCGGCTCGCCAGCCATTCTTCAAACCGCTGTGTCCACTGCGTCACGGGCAATGGACGATCCTTCATGCCGAAGCCGTGGCCGCCGGTGGAATAGACGTGTAATTCGGCGGAAACGCCGGCCTTCTTCAAGTCCAAATAAAAGTTGACGCTGATGGCCGAAGGGAGCTTGTCGTCATCGGCGTGGACGAGAAAAGCGGGCGGCGTATTTTTGTCGATCTTCTTCGTCTCCGGACGAACGTTCGGATAGATCATCGCGACAAAATCGGGCCGCGTGCCCGGCTCATAATGCATGGCCGTCAACGCGGCCAATTCGCCGCCGGCGGAGAAGCCCATGATGCCGATTTTATCGGCGTCGATCTTCCATTCGGCTGCGCGTTCGCGAACGATCTGTATCGCGCGCCGGCCGTCGGCGCG
>SHUN01000283.1 GCA_009697495.1 Bryobacterales bacterium
ATTTGGGTGACCTCCTTGGGGCCGGTCCGCGAAGCTGAAATCTTCGCGGCACTACTGTTTTACCCCATGTTCTCGAGGTCACCAAATGGTTCACCGCGTTTCCGCCCGCAAACGCGGGCACGAAGCTGTGCATAGCTCAGGTGTAATGGAACAGATTGAACGGGAGATGCGGCCGGTGGCGGAGCGGCAGGGTTGCGAGTGGGACGCTACTTATGAGAATGGAACGTTCGCGGGGGATCGGGGGGCGTTGCATGTGGCGGTGCGGAATTTGGTTGAGAACGGGTTGCGGCACGGCGGGGGGAAGTGGATTGGCTTGCGTGGGGAGAAGACGGGAAAATCGGTGGCGTTTACGGTGGAAGACCGGGGATCGGGGATATCGCCGGCGGATTTGCCGCATTTGTTCGACGCGTTTTACCGGGGCGTGGAGAGCCGGGCGCAGCAGCGAAAGGGATCGGGGCTGGGGCTGGCGCTGGTGGACCGTATTGCGCGCGGGCATGGCGGATCGGTGCGGGTTGCGAACAAGCCCGACGGCGGGGCGCGATTTACGCTGACGATACCTTGCGAGTGACTTATGGCATTACTACTTTTGATTGAAGATGAACCGGGATTGCGGCTGACGCTGACGGACCGGTTGACTGCCGAAGGGTTTACGGTGGAGAGCCGGGCGGAGGGATTATCGGGGCTGGAAGCGGCCAGAAGGGCGGGCTACGACTTAATCCTGTTAGACGTGATGTTACCTGGAATGGACGGGTTCACGATCTGCCGGACGCTGCGGGATGAAGGAGTGGACACGCCTATCTTGATGCTAACAGCGAGGGGACAGGTGGATGACCGTGTGGCGGGTTTGAAGATAGGCGCGGATGACTATTTGCCGAAGCCGTTTCATACGCCGGAGTTAGTGGCGCGGATTGAGGCGTTGTTACGACGGGCGAGGAAGGATCCGCTGGCGGAGACTTTGCGTTTTGGAGAGATTGAAATCGACGCAAAAGCGGCGATTGTGAGGAAAAACGGGCAGGAATTGGTGTTGTCGGCGAAGGAGTACCAGTTACTGCGATTTCTGGCGCAACGGCGGGGGGAAGTGGTGACCCGGGATGTTTTGTTGAAGGAGGTATGGGGGTATCATTCGACTCCATTGACACGGACAGTGGATGTGCATATGACCTGGTTGCGGCAAAAGTTGGAGAATGATCCATCACAGCCGGCGTATTTGATTACTGTGCGGGGGATGGGGTACCGGTTTGACGGGTGATGGTAGAGTGATGGGGTGAATCGGGGACCGCAGTTTATCGATAAAGAGTTTCGGAACCTGGCGGTGAAGGGGCCGGAGCGGTCGTGGATATCGGCGCCGTCGACGGCGGCCATTGGCTGGATTCCTTACTATGGCGGCGCGGAGGCGCTGGGCGATTCGCCGTTGCGCGAACGATATGAGGCCGATGCGGCGGTACGGCTGTTGTTTGCTTCAGGCAACCCGGAGCCGCAGGCGGAGTTTTCAGGCGACGCGCGGTTCGCGGACCGTTTGCGGTTGGGAGATTTTCGGGCGGCGGTAGCGGTGAGGCGGCCGCGGCTGGCGTTGAATGCGAAACGGAAGCCTGTGGCGGTGCGCGTTGGGACTCTCTATCGAATCGGCAGGACTCCGGTTCCGTTTGGTCGAGAAGTGGTGCAGTTGCAATTGGCGGGGCGGGAGATTGGGCCGGGCGCCGGGTGTCTGCTGCCGGACGTCCGATTTTCGGAAGAAGGAGTGGAGATACGGTTGGAGTATCTGTTTAAGCTGGGGTGGCTGGCGGATTTGGGGGGCGCGGTGTTGACGCGGAAACTGGCGCCGTTCGCTTGGATTGAGTTGAAATATTCGATTTCGTGCAGCGGGATGGCGGGCTTGGAAGTACGGAGCTCGGCCGTGCCGTCAATCACTTGGTACGGGGAGGAGATGGGGGCGTCCGGAGATTCCGGAATTTGGAGAAAATTGGATGGGATGGAGATGGAGAAGAAAAGTGTTCAAGAATTTGGGGGATTTGTCGATACGAATTGTAGAGAGAGAGGGCCTAGTTTGTATCCGATGCGAGCTGGGGCTCGATGTGTTGAGGAAGAGGCTTTTGAGGAATGATAGGAGGTTGCGATGATTGGAAAATGGACCGTGGAAGAGTTGGAGAAGGCGGTAGAGATGGGCCGGCGATTTGGGAGCGAGTTATTGGTGGGCGACTCGTTGGATGTTTTGGGGGATGCCGGTGAGGTGGCTACTGTTTACTTTCATTTTGAGACCGCTGGGGAAGACGGCGATCAGGCAAGTTACAACTTCACTTTTGACAACACGCTTTCGTTGGATGAGAACTTTGACGGGCTTTGGGAGAGCGTGGAATTATTTCGAGAAATGTCGCAGCGGCCGGGGGCGACCGCCGCGATGCGTTAGTTGGCGAGAGTGTTGAGTGTGCTAAAGCGCTGGGCTTCGTAGGCGGCTATTTGGGCTTCGTGCTGTTGGACGTAGCCGATTTCGTCGACACCGGCAAGGAGGCAGTGCTTGGCGAAAGCGTCGATTTCGAATTGGATTTCGGGACCGCCGGGCCAGGCGAAGATTTGGGTTTCTACGTTGACGTTTACGGTCAGGTCCGGATTGGCAGTGAGGGCGTCGCGGAGTTGTTGGTGGACTTCGCGGCTGACCACCAGCGGCAACAAGCGGTTCTTCAGAGAATTTGCCTTGAAAATGTCGGCGAAACTAGTCGAAATTACGGCTTGGAAACCGTATTGGGTGAGGGCCCAGGGAGCGTGTTCGCGGGACGAGCCGCAACCGAAATTATCGCCGGCGAGAAGGACCTTGGACGCCTTGGCCTTATCTGAGTTCAGGATGAAGTCAGGCTTGGGCGAGCCGTCGGCGTTGTATCGCCAATCGAAGAATAGCTGGTCGCCCAAGCCTTCTTTGCTGATGGTCTTCAGGAAGCGCGCGGGGATAATTTGATCCGTATCGATGTTATCGGTTTGGATTTGAGTGATAGTGGATTCGAATTTCATAGCATAGTCCTTACGTCGGTGACGACACCCATAACAGCGGAGGCGGCGGCGGTGAGCGGGCTGGCAAGGAACGTGCGTCCGCCCTTCCCTTGACGCCCTTCGAAATTGCGATTGGAGGTTGAAACGCTGTACTGGCCGGGGCTGAGTTGATCGCCGTTCATGGCGATGCACATGGAGCAGCCGGCTTCGCGCCATTCGGCTCCGGCAGCGCGGAAGACATCGTGGAGGCCCTCGGCTTCGGCTTGGCGTTTGATTTCCTGGGAGCCAGGGACGACCAAGACACGGACAGCGCTATTGACTTTGCGCCCTTTTAGAACACTGGCGGCGGAACGGAGATCGGATAAACGGGAGTTGGTGCAGGAGCCGATGAAGACGACGTCGATCTTCTGGCCGGCGAGTGGTTTGCCGGCTTCGAGGGCCATGTAGGCGAGCGCCTTGCGGAGCGATTCGCGTTCGAGGGGATCGGCGATGTTGGCGGGGTCGGGGACGGTGCCGGTGATGGCGATTCCCATGCCGGGATTGGTGCCGAAGGTGATCATGGGTTCGAGCGTGTCGGCGTCGATGGTGACGCTGTGATCGTAAGTCGCGCCTTCATCGGTGGGGAGCGTTTTCCAATGGGCAACGGCTTCGTCCCACTTTTCGCCCTTGGGCACGAAACGGCGACCGGCGAGGTACTCGTACGTCTTTTCGTCCGGCGCGATGAGCCCGGCGCGGGCACCGGCTTCGATGGACATATTGCAGACGGTCATGCGCTCTTCCATGGACAAGGCGCGGATGGCGGAGCCAGTGAATTCGAAGACGCAGCCGGTGCCTCCGCCGATGCCGATTTTGGCGCAGAGGGCGAGGATGATGTCCTTGGCGGTGACGCCATTTTTCAGCGTGCCATCGACGCGGACTTCATACGATTTGGACTGCTTTTGGAGCAGGCACTGGGTGGCCAGCACCATCTCGACTTCACTGGTGCCGATGCCGAAGGCGAGCGCGCCGAAAGCGCCGTGGGTGGCGGTGTGGCTGTCGCCGCAAACCAGGGTCATGCCTGGCTGGGTGAGTCCGTTTTCCGGTCCGATGACGTGACAGATGCCCTGGTCGCGGTTCTGGAAACCGAAATAGGGAATGCCAAACTCCTGGGCATTGGTTTCCATCTGGGCGACCTGGGTGGCGGCGATGGGATCGAGGATTGGCAGGTTGCGCGGCGTTGTTGGCGTGGAGTGATCGACGGTAGCAAACGTGAGATCCGGGCGGCGGACCTTGATACCGCGTTGGCGGAGGCCGGCGAAGGCTTGCGGAGAGGTGACCTCATGGACCAGATGCATGTCGATGAAGAGGAGCGCGGGAGCGGCTTCGCTCTCGGCGACGATGTGGTTGTCCCACACCTTTTGGATTATCGTGCGGGGATTAGATGGCATTGGCGACGGCGTCTCCTACTTCCGAAGTTGTGGCGGGGGTGCCTTTCGGCTTGAGGTCCGCGGTGAGGCGGCCACTATTGAGAACGAACTCCATGGCGGCGTTGACGGCGGCGGCTTCGTCCTTGAGGCCGAAGCTGTATTCGAGCATGGCGGCGACGGAGCCGATGGCGCCGAGGGGGTTGGCTTTATTTTGGCCGACGATATCGGGGGCGGAACCGTGGACGGGTTCGTAGAGGCCGACGAAAACGCCGCTGGCCTTTTTCTCACCGATGGAGGCGCTGGGGAGCATGCCGATCGAACCGGCCAGCACCGCGCCTTCATCACTCAAAATGTCGCCGAACATGTTTTCCATGACGAGCACGTCGAACTGTTTCGGGCGGAGGATGAGCTGCATGGCGCAGTTGTCGACCAGGATATGTTCCAGTTCGACGTCGGGGAACTCGGGGGCGATTTCGTTGACGACGCGACGCCAGAGCTGGGAGGTTTCCAGGACATTCGACTTATCGACGCTAGTTACTTTCTTACGGCGTCCGCGCGCTAAGTGGAACGCCATGCGGGTAATGCGGGCGATTTCGGCCCGCGTGTAAGTCATGGTGTTCGTGCCGCGTTCGGAATCGCCGGAGCCTT
>SHUN01000284.1 GCA_009697495.1 Bryobacterales bacterium
AGAATCCAGTGGCGGCTTCCCGGTTTTGCCGGCGGGGGTTCGTTGGCAAAAAACGGGAAAGAGGCAACTCCGGAGTGAGGGTGTAGCGGGATTCTTCCGTATTTACGAGTTCGAAACTTCCGAAGCCGATGAGGCGAAGACGAGGGGCATTTTTTGATTTGAAGATCGTTTGGAGGGAACTGGACAGGGCTTCGAGTAGAGATTGGGCTTTGGCTGCGCTGGCCCCGGGCACTGCTTTTCGGATCTCTCCAAGGATGGCTTCTTTGGCGGCGGCGGGCGGGGATGCCAATCCTCGTAAGTCCAGGCGCGTTACGCCGGGATGGGAAAGGGAGTACAAGCAATACATGTTGGAGATGGCCCCTAGCGCCATTAGCGCTTCGGCCGCGGCTTTCTTTCCAGCGCCGTTGGTCGCGATTTCGCACAGTTCCCTGACGTTGATCGTTGCAATCCCAGGCTCGGAAATGAAAGTTGGTTGGGCGGCAGACATATTCTTATTATCGGTGGAAATGGAAGAGGTATGAAGGGAAGTTTAGAAGACGGGCTTCTTCTCCGGCGCCGTTTTCTCGCCGGCGAAGGTCAGGCTGACGTGGATGACCGCCCGCGCTTCGTCAAAAGTTAACTTGGCGCGGGTCTCACCCAAGTTGTCCATAACTCCGTCATCCTTTACGCGCTGGAGGAACTTTTCCGGGTATTGATCGCGGAACGGGGCGCCCTCGCGCATTCCCCACATTTTTCTGATTTCCGGCTCGGTTGTGATATCGAGTCCCTGGATGGTCAACTTACCCATTTTGTATTGCGCGCCGCGGGTTACAGCCACGTTCATACTTACCGACAGTTTGTCGTCGGCGTAGGTCCGCGTGGATTCCGTTGTTACCTTCATATACCCCTGGGCGCGCAGGGAAGCCCGGAGGCGCTCGAGGCCATCGACTATTTCGTGGAGGCGAAAGATCTCGCCTTCTTTGAAGGCCGCTTCCTTGAGTAAGTCCTGGGCTCCTCCTGTTAGTGTCGCTTTGTCCAACTTATACACCGATCCCTCTACAATATCGACTTCGACATCCAGCCCATCAATATCTCCGGTCTTTTTTGCAACTATCTTCGGGAATGACACGCGAAGGTATCCGTGCAACTCATACAGGGGCCGGATCTGGTTATTCAGCAGCTCGCGAAAGCGGTCCTCCGTAAAGAGAGTGCCGATGGCGACTCCCGCCATTTTCACCTGCAATTCAGGCGTTGCATACACCTTGTTGCCGGTGAAGGTCACCGAGGCGACGGTGGGGCGGGGGCGATTGGGGCGGAAGAGGAGCATGATCTCCTCGGGGCGGTCAGCCAGGACTTTGCCGACAACGGGCGGATCTATTTTCAGGTGGGCGTTTAATGCCGTCTCGAGACGTTTGATCACCTGGACGGTGGCGGAGACGGGATTGGTGAAGAGCGGGTCGGCTGCGACGAGTATCTTGAGCAATTCTTGCTCGGAGCCGGGGAGTTCTTCGAAGCGGACGGGGAAGACCTGATCGACTTCGACGACTTCGAAAGTCAGGGCGAAGCCGTTGCCGGTTCCGGAGGAAGTGTAGCGGTAGCCAACGCTGGCCAGGACGCCGGTGGCGAGCAATCGGGCGGCGGCGGCTTCGAAGTCGGGTTTATCGGCCTGTTGGCCCACTTTTAGACCGGACGCGGCGATGACCGGGGCGGACTTTAGACGTTTCAGTCCTTCCACTTGGATGGACTCGAGGGGGAAAAGGGCGGCGAGCAGGAGGAATCCGGTCAAAACGCTCATACATCTATTGAAATGCATCCCGAAGGCGCGATGTTACACTCAAAAATAATGGCATACGATTTAGTTGTGATCGGAAGCGGCCCTGGCGGGTACTCCGCCGCGGTCCGGGCCGGTCAATACGGGCTGAAAACAGCAATCATTGAGAAGGATCCGAAGCTGGGCGGGACGTGTTTGCACGTCGGTTGCGTCCCGACGAAGGCGCTTCTTCACACGGCCGAGGTTTGGGATTATTTTACCCATGCGGCCGAACAGGGGCTGTCCTGCGAGAATCCGCAGTTGCACATGCCGGCGGTGATGAAGCGCAAGCAGGACATCGTCGATAAGCACGCCAAAGGCATCACGGGCCTGATGCGGAAGAACAAAGTAGACGTCATCGCCGGTTTCGGGACGCTGAAAGGCGGCGGGCGGATTGATGTGCAGTCCCCGGAGGGCACGCGGACGATTGAAGCGAAGGCGATCCTTATTGCGACCGGGTCTGAGGCGCGGATGATTCCGGGCCTGGAGCCCGACGATGAGTACATTCTGACGAATGTCGAGATTTTGAAACTGCAAGCGGTTCCGAAGTCGTTAGCGATAATTGGGGCCGGGGCGGTGGGGACGGAGTTTGCGTCGATTTTCAAGCGGTATGGATCGCAAGTGACGGTGCTGGAAATGTTGCCGCGGCTGGTGCCGGTGGAGGACGAAGAAGTCTCGAAGGAATTGGAACGGTGTTTCCGCAAGGCTGGGATCCGTTGCGAGACGGGGGCGAAGGCGAGCGATGTGCAGCGAACAGGAACGGGCGTGGCGTTGAATGTGACGCTGGCGAACGGCAAAGTAGAACCGTTGCTGGTAGACAAGCTGCTGATTGCGGTGGGACGGAAGCCGAACACGGATAAGATCGGGTTGGCGAATGTGCCGGGAGTGAAACTGGATCGCGGATTCATAGTGGTTGGGCCGGATCAGCAGACGGGCGAGCCGGGCGTTTACGCCATTGGAGACGTGGTGGCGGGGACGCCGCAACTGGCGCATGTGGCGACGGCAGAGGGCATGGTGGCGGTGGCGGCAGTAGCTGGCAAGCCGTTCACGCCGATCAACAGGAATCGGATTCCGGGGGCGACGTATACCGAGCCTGGGATTGGTTCGGTGGGCCTGACGGAGGCGCAGGCGCGGCAGCAGGGGCATGATGTGAAGATTGGCAAATTCCCGTTTGCGGGGAATTCGAAAGCGTCGATTCTGGGCCATCACGAGGGCTTCGTGAAGATTGTAAGCGATGCGAAGTTTGGCGAGATACTCGGCGTGCATATTATTGGGCCGCACGGTTATGAGCTGATCGCCGAGGCGGTGGCGGCGATGGAAGCCGAGGCGACGGTGGATACGATGATCAACACGATTCATGCGCACCCGACGCTGTACGAGGCGATAGGGGAGGCATTCAACGCCGTATACGGACAGGCGATTAATTTCTAACGCACACACAATGCTCGTCCAGTCTTCAGCACGCGTTTGCGAAGCGCGCGACCTCGGTCGCCTGCGCTGGGCGGAGGCGTCGGCGTTGCAGGAAGAGTTGGTGGAGAAGCGGAAGCGGCACGAGATAACCGATCAACTGCTGCTGGTTGAACATCCGCACGTTGTGACGATGGGGCGGAATGGACATATGGAAAACCTGATTGCCGGGGAGGAGATTCTTTCTCGCTCCGGCATTGATTTTCACCACACGAATCGCGGCGGGGATGTGACTTATCACGGGCCGGGGCAAGTGGTTGGCTACCCGATTGTGGATTTGAGCGAATGGCAGCGCGATGTACACGCCTATGTGCGGGCGGTGGAGCAGGTTGTTATCGACACGATCGCGGTGTTTGGACTGCGCGGGGCGCGGGTGGCGGGCGCGACGGGCGTGTGGGTGGACGGCGCGAAGGTCTGCGCCATTGGCATTCATATCAGCCGCTGGGTGACATCGCACGGATTTGCGCTGAATGTGACGACGGATTTGCAGTATTTCCAATACATCATTCCCTGTGGGCTTACCGAACCGGTAACGTCTATGAAGGCGCTGGGCGTTTCCGCTAGTATGGACGAAGTCAAGCTGGCGGCGCGTGAACAGTTCGCAAAGGTTTTTGGCTACGAAACGGAGAAATTGGATGCCTGATGTTGTGATGCCCCAGATGGGCGAGAGTATTGTTGAGGGAACGTTGACGCGATGGCTGAAGAAGCCCGGCGACACGGTGCAGCGCGACGAACCGCTATTTGAAATCTCGACGGATAAGGTGGATACCGAGATTCCGTCGCCCGCTTCCGGGGTGCTATCGGAAGTGCTGGTGCCGGAGGGGCAGACGGTGGCGATCAATACGGTTGTGGCGCGGATTAGCGATGGGGCGGGGGCCGCGGCTCCCGCTCCTGTTGTTCAAGCAGCGCCGCCGCCGCCGCCGGTCCCAGTGGCTGCGCCTGCTCCCGTTCCGGTGGCAGCGCCGCCTCCGGTTGTCGCGCCGACCGCGCCGACCGTTGCGGATTTGGGCCCGCTCTCCCCGCTGGTACGCAAGATGGCGAGAGAAAACGAAGTCGATCTGACGGCCGTTTCCGGGACCGGCGCCGGGGGCCGGATTACGAAACACGACGTAGAAGCGGCGATCGCTAAACCGTCCGCGGCGCCTGTTGCGGCACCGGCGGCAGCCACGTTCGCACCGCCTCCGCCGCGCACCGAAGCGGCGAAGTTCCGCGTGGAGCCAATGTCCACGATGCGCAAGAAGATTGCAGAACACATGTCGCATTCCTTGCACACCTCGGCCCACGTGACCACGGTGCACAAAGTGGATATGACGGCGGTGGCCAGGATAAGGGAGAAGAACAAGGCGGCGTTCCAGGCGCAGTACGGATTCAGCTTGACGTTCCTGCCGTTCGTGGCCGCGGCTACGTGCAAGGCGCTGCGGGAGTTCCCGATTTTGAATGCGTCGATTGACGGGACGAACATTCTCTATCACGGCGATATTAACCTAGGCTTCGCGGTGGCGCTGGACAACGGGAGCGGCTTGATTGTTCCGGTGGTGGCAAACGCGGACGAGAAAAACGTCACCGGGTTGCAGCGGTCGATTGTGGATCTGGCGGCACGGGCGCGGTCACGGCAGTTGAAGCCGGAAGAAGTGAAGGGCGGCACGTTCGCGATCACCAATTTCGGTTCTTTCGGCTCCGTGTTCGCGACGCCGGTGATCAACCAGCCGAACGTTGGCATATTGGGGGTCGGCACCGTGGAGAAGACACCGGTGGTGATCAACGATG
>SHUN01000285.1 GCA_009697495.1 Bryobacterales bacterium
GCCGTTGAAAAGGCTCTTCCCGGACCCGGCACGCTGGAAGACCGCTACGCCAAGTTTGATGCCCGCTTCGCTGTACCGGCCGCAAAGGTTGATCAAACCTTCAAGGCCGCAATTGCCGAAGCGCGCGCCCGCACGAAGAAGTGGATTCCCACGCTGGCCGCCAATGAGTCATTCGACATCGAATACGTGAAGGGGAAATCCTGGAGCGCTTACAACTGGTACAAAGGCAACGCCCGTTCGCGGATCCAAGTTAACGTTGATCTTCCCATCGGCATCGACCGGATTCTCCACCTCGCCTGCCACGAAGGATACCCTGGCCACCATGTTTATAACGCCCTCCTCGAAGCCCGCCTCGTAAATGAATTGGGCTGGAGCGAATATAGCGTCTATCCCCTGTACAGCCCGCAATCGCTGATCGCCGAAGGGACAGCGGACTACGGCGCCAGCCTGGTCATTAGCGGGGACGACCGGCTGAAAGTTAAGCGCGACGTCCTCTTCAAAGCGGCTGGGTTAGATCCCGCTCTCGCCGCCGAGCAGCACCAGATGCAGAAGCTCGTCCGTCCTCTCCGCCACGCCGCCATCCATGCCGCGCGCGCCTACCTCGACGGCGTGAGAACCGCGGCGGAGACCATCGAATACCTGCAACGCTATACTTTGCAGCCCAAGCCGATGATCGAGCGCCGCCTGAAGTTCTTCGATGAGCATCGCAGCTACATCATCAATTACAGCTTCGGCGAGGATATAGTCGCGAATTTCATCGCTAAGACGGCTGGGGAAGATACCGTCGCGCGCTGGAAGGTTTTCACCGAGATTCTGAGTTCACCGCGCACCCCCGCCAACCTGCTCTAACGAGATTGCCTCTCGACCCGCCGGTATAATGAAGAGAAGCGAGTGATCCCCTATTCCGTCTTCCTCCTCATCTCGGGCGTAATCTTCACGCTGGCCGAGCGGTTCTGGCCACGCCGCCCGCAGCCCGTCAATCGGCAAGGCTACGGCCTCGATATCGTCTATGCCGCCTTCAACGCCGAAGTCGTAGGCGCGCTGGTCGCCATCTGGCTCACCGGTCTCTACGCGGGAACTCATTTCCTAGCGTGGCGTGAACCGCTCAGTTTGAACGCCATTGGCCGCCAACCGGAATGGGTTCAAATCCTCGCCCTGTTAACCGTGAAGGACTTCCTCCAGTGGAACATCCACAACATGCTCCACCGCGTGCCCGCGCTCTGGGAGTTCCACAAGACGCACCACAGTACAGAGGTCATGGACTGGCTCAGCAACTGGCGATTCCACTGGCTCGAAATCGTCGTCTATCAGGCCATTCTTTACCTGCCCGCCAACCTGCTCGGATTCTCCGCGCCGGTCACCTTTGGCTGTGCCGTCATCAGCACGACCATCGGCCACTTTGCTCATGCCAATCTGCGTTGGCGCATCGGGCCGCTGAAGTACATCATTAACAGCCCGGAGATGCACATCTGGCATCACGTACATCCGGAAGCGGGGCCACAGAACAGGAACTTCGCCATTTCTTTCGCCGTTTGGGATTGGCTCTTCCACACCGCTTACGTGCCGGCCCAGCCGCCGGAGCGCCTGGGCCTCGCAAAGGGTTAATCTACCGCGACCAGGCTACCGCGGTCTGCTTCGATTCGCCCAGCCCCTCGATGCCCAATTCGACGACGTCGCCGGCCTTCATGAAGATCGGCGGCTTGAAGCCCAGGCCCACTCCGGGCGGCGTCCCGGTGCTGATCACGTCGCCCGGAAGCAGCGTCATGAATTGACTCAAATAGCTGACCAGCGTGCGGATTCCGAAGATCATCTGCGCGGTCGAACTGTTCTGGCGCGTCACGCCGTTCACTTTCAGCCAGCACTTCAGATTTTGCGGATCGGGAATCTCATCGGCGGTGGCCATAAAGGGTCCAAGCGGCGCGAACGTATCGCAGCTCTTGCCCTTCACCCACTGCCCGCCGCGCTCCAATTGGAAGGCGCGCTCGGAGTAGTCGTTATGCAGTGAGTACCCGGCCACATGATCCATGGCATCGGCCTCGTCCACGTAGCTGGCCTTCTTCCCGATCACGAAGGCGAGTTCCACTTCCCAGTCGGTCTTTTCAGAACCTCGCGGAATCATGACGTCGTCATTGGGACCAACCAGCGAAGTGGTGCTCTTGAAGAAAATGATCGGCTCTTTCGGAATGTCCAGGCCGGATTCCTTAGCGTGATCGGCGTAGTTCAGGCCGATGCAGACAATCTTGCTCGGACGGGCCACGCACGAGCCGAGGCGTGTGGCGGGATCGACGGCGGGCGCCGCTTCGGCGTTGGTCGCGGCCCACGCCGCCAGACGGTTCAAGCCGTCGCTGCCAAAGAAGGCTTCGTCATAATCGGAGCCAAACGCGGAGGCGTCAATCCGTCGGCCATCGGCCAATTGCAGACCGGGCTTTTCAGCGCCGGGATTTCCAAATCGAATCAGTTTCATAAGGTCTTGTTCGATTATCCCAAATCCGGCGGTACTTCCCGGAAAGAAGCAGGCAATTCGAGTTCGCCGCGGCAGCGATTTACTTCACGAGCGGCTGCTGCCTGCCGAACACACCCTCGAGCGAACCGGCGCTGGTATTTCTGGCCAAGCAGACAGTAGATCCCCATGCGGTAAGCCATGTCCCTATCGTTGGCGCTATGGAACTCGATAGGAAAAATCGTTCCGTCCGCCAGCAAAAACGCCGAGTCCGCCCGGCGTTTCTCCACTCTGGCGAGCTCCACGTTCAGAACCTCACGCACCCCAACGCCGCCCGTCAACCGGTCAAGCAGGCTGGGATGATCCCGTTGGAAGAGGTCCTTCACCACCAGATCGTAGTTGCAGCCATTTTTCAGCGAATCGTCAGCGTGCCGCCGTCGACGGGCAATCCGGTGCCGGTGATGAACGCGGCTTCGTCCGAGCATAGGAATAACGCCGCGAAGGCAATCTCCTCCGGCTGCGCCATGCGTCCGATCGGCTGCGATTTGGAAAGTTTCTCAAACATTTCCGCTTCCCGTCCGGGATAATTCTTCGCAATGAAGCCATCGACAAACGGCGTATGCACGCGCCCGGGCAACAGCGCGTTGCAGCGGATGTTGTTGGCCAGGAAATCTTTGGCCACCGCGTAGGTCATGCTGAGCACAGCGCCCTTGCTGGTGGCGTAAGCAAAACGGTCGTTGATGGCCATCACCGATACGCAGGAGGCAAGATTCAAGATCGCCCCGCCGCCATCGGCGACCATGAATTTCAAAGTCGAACGCAGGCAGTTGGCGGGTCCGAATACGTTCACACGCTGGACCCGCTCGAAGTCCTCGGGCGTCGTGTTCAGAGCATTACCGACGTGGGCGATGCCCGCGTTGTTGACCAGAATGTGGATTCGGCCGCGGCGCGCATGAATTTCGTTGATAACAGCGTCAACCTGCGCGGCGTCCGTTACGTCGCAGACAACGGCGGAGGCTGTCCCGCCATTTGACGCAATCGTGGCCACGGCCCGGTTCATCTCTTCTGTGTTGCGGTCCAGTATTTCCACCGCCGCCCCTTCCTGGGCGAATAGCTTGGCGATCGCCAAACCGATGCCGGAGGCGCCTCCGGTGATGATCGCTGTCTTCGATTCGAGTTTAGGCATTGCCCTTATTGTCTCGTACAATGAAAGGATTCATGAAAGCCCACGTATTTGTGACGTTGAAAAAGACGGTCCTGGACGCCCAGGGGAAAACAGTTTGCCAGGCGCTTCGCGGCCTGGGTCATAGCTCGATCACCGAGGTGCGCCAGGGAAAATATTTCGAGATCGATATCGCCGATGGTGCCGATCCGGCCGCCGTTCGCGCCGAAGTGGATTTAATCGCCCGGGAAATCCTGGCTAATCCTGTGATCGAAGACTACCGATTCGATATCGAGGAATAGACGAGCAACTTATGTGCGGCATTGTCGGCTACGTCGGGGCGCGGAAGACGGCGCCAATTATTCTGGAAGGTTTGCGCCGATTAGAATACCGCGGCTATGACTCAGCCGGAATAGCGGTTGTCGGCGCCGATGGCAGTCTGGTAATCCGGCGCGCGTCGGGAAAACTGCACAACCTGGAAGAGGCTGTGCAACTCTCCCCGGTCGACGGCAATTTTGGCATCGGCCATACGCGCTGGGCCACGCACGGCCGCCCGACGGAGGAAAACGCCCATCCGCATACCGGGCCGGCCAGAAAAATCGTACTGGTTCACAACGGCATTGTTGAGAACTATCTTGAATTACGGCGTGAACTCGAAGAGCGTGGCCACGTCTTTGTCACCGAGACTGATACCGAAGTCGTTGCGCATCTTGTCGAGGTATACGTTTCCGAAGGCCAGAGCTTCGAAAACGCCGTCCGGACCACCGTCAAACGGATCAACGGCGTCTTCGCCCTGGCCATCATGTCCTGCGATGAGCCGGGTAAAATCATTGCCGCCCGCAACGGTCCGCCAGTCGTCATCGGCCTCGGCGATAACGAGTATTTCGTCGCCTCCGATGTCCCGGCCATTCTCAGCCATACACGCGACATGTTTTTCCTCGACGACGGCGATCTGGCTGTGGTGACCCGCGATGGCGTGAAGCTGACGGATTTTGATGGACTGCCCATAAAGAGGCAGGTTACCCACATTTTGTGGGATCCGATCCTTGCCGAAAAGGGCGGCTATAAGCACTTCATGCTGAAGGAAATCTACGAACAGCCTCGCGCCGTTCGGGACACGCTTCTGGGCCGCGTCGGGCAGGAATCGGGGAAGATTTTCCTGGAAGAAATGGCCATCACTCCGGAGGAGTTCGGGGCCTTTCAACAGATTCGGATTGTCGCCTGCGGAACCAGTTGGCATGCCGGTCTCACAGGAAAGTTCATGATTGAACGCCTGGCTCGGCTACCCGTGGAAGTGGACTACGGCAGCGAGTTCCGCTATCGCGACCCCATCATTTTGGAGAAGACTTTAACGGTCGTGATCTCGCAATCGGGCGAGACTGCCGATACGATCGCCGCCCAG